>JAUQWT010000331.1 GCA_030835005.1 Ignavibacteria bacterium
GTTATTCCGAAAATTATTACCGCAACTATCAGAAATGTCCAGAAAAAATCAGTGAATTTTGGTACCTCGTAAAACATATATTTCATACTGCTGAGCTCTGGTACCATTTCAAGACTCTTTACTCCGTTATCGTAAACATAAACACCGCGAAATCCCTGAGATGCGCCGATAAAATTCAGGTTCTGTATCACAACTCTTATGATCTCGCTAAATCCAAGTGTTGTGATAGCAAGATAATCTCCTTTCAGCCTGAGCGATGGCACACCGACTATAACACCAACAATTGCAGCACCTGCGCCGCCAATCAGCAGTACCCCAATAAACCAGATAGCCCTGCCAATTGTACCATCACCTAAAACTGCGAGAAGGTTAGGAGCGAAATACGCGCTTAGCGCAGCAGAAACATAGGCGCCTATTGCCATAAATCCGGCATGTCCCAATGAAAACTGCCCGGTATAACCGTTAATCAGATTCAGGCTTGTAGCCAGAACAATATTTATACCGCAATAAATAATAATTTGATAGTAGTAAGAGTTTATTGAGCTTGAAAAAAGGTTAACCACAAATATCAAAGCAACCGAAATCAGGAATAATATCTTGGTATTTTTCACGTAATCCTTAACAAAATGAAATTAATTGACCTTTTTACATCACATTATACACAAAATTAAGCAAATTAAGGTAATTATCAAAGGTTATTTGGATTAATTACCGGGAAACTCAAAATATTGAAACTAAATTTTGATGAGCGTAGTTTTAATTCCTAGAAAGGTATTGTATTGTTTTACAAAAAATTGTAAGTTTATAAGTGACTAGAACTGTCAGAAAATATTTGATCCCGGGCTTAGCATTACTGCTGATCTTATCAAATTTCAGCTTTGCGACTAATTTGATGTTTTGCCAAATGAATAGTGCTGATAAAGTTTGTCAATGCGATCGGAATAATGAGAAAGATTACAGTGGTCTCAGCCTTACAAAAGAGAAATCTAAATGCTGCACCGAAGAAACAACTGAACTTTCTAATACAAATAACCTATTATCATTTAAGACTGAACTACCCCAGGATATAACTGCATTAGGCTCGTTTGCTGGTAATTACTCTATTGATATTTGTCTTGTTAACGTCGCATTTATAAAATTCATATTCGATAAACCCCGTTACCCTAAATTAGATATTCCGATATTAACCTCCTCGCTTCTTATTTAACTTAATCTCAATCCGATTATTGGCTTTACTGTAGAATAATTTTTATTTGAAATTATTTTATTTACTTTTTTCTTAATTGAGTTCATGAGATCATGCCTAAACATATTTTAGTATATATAACATTGTTAGCAGCAATTGCATGTAATACATATCCGCAAAACGGATTTGATACTTATCTGCAAAAAGATTCCGTTTACAGATATAATCAATCATTAAGAACTCTGGATTCTTTGCTATCTATTCAAACGAACGGGAGCCGAAACGATACGGCGTTCTATAACACTTATGGAAAAGCTGAGACTGTTACTTTAAGCCAGTTACTTTTTGCCGCTATGAACAACAATCCTGTTTTGACTTCAATGCAGACAAGTATTGATGTGAATAACTTCCAGGCAGAAGGAAAATCCTACCTTCCTGACCCTATGTTTGAGTTTGAGCTTGATGATATAATGAGTGATTTCAAAAGAGTTGGGATGATAAATTTTTATTTATCGCAAATGTTTCCTTTCCCCGGGAAACTCTCTCTTGAAAAGAAGGCTGTCCTTAATTCAAAATCCATGATGCAAAGCGAAAGACTTTCAATGGCTGTTGATATAATGAATATGGTAAAAATGAATTATTATGATCTGTTTTTACTCAGCAGGAAGATCAAGATAAACAATGATGATCAGCTTATAATGAAAACATTCATAACAGCCGCAGAAGCGCAATATATGGTTGGTAAGGGCATGCAGCAGGAAGTGTTCAAGTCACAGATCGAGATGTCAAGACTCAAAAATGAAGAATTCATTTTAACTCAGCAGCGAAAAAATATCTATTCTGAACTTACCAAACTGACAAAATTAGTTATTGACGAAAACACAAAGATCAATTTTGCAGATATTGATTTAGAGTATTTACTGGACCAAAATAGTTTTTCTATTAACAGCTCAAAAGCTGAGAAACTGGTAGATTATGCTTTCGATCACAGGGCAGACCTGAAGACTCTTCGGAATAAGATAATTATGAACCAAACAGATCTTGAAATGGCTAAAATCAACAGGCTGCCGGATTTTAACTTAAAGCTGGGATATAAAATTCTTCCGTTTGAAGAAAAAAATGCATTTGCAGTAATGGTAGGAATAAACCTGCCTTTTGCGCCATGGAGCAGCGGAAAATATGATAACGATATAATGAGAAGTGAAGTAAGAATAAAAAGTACTACCCAGGAGTATGACTCTAAAAGAAATGATATAAGGAATGAAATAACAACAATTGTAAATAACATGAACTCACTAAAGGAATCAATGAACTTCTACCATGGGGTACAGATACCACAAACTGAGAATACAATGAAATCGGCGCAATATTCTTATGAAACGAACATGGGTGGATTCCTTGAGCTGCTGGATGCATACAGAATGTACCAGGAAGCAAAACTTATGTATTACGAATCTGTAAACATGTTTTTGAAAATGATAGCAGAACTTGAAAAAGCAACAGGCTTAAACCTGAAAAATTAAAAGTATCAGAAGTTAATATGAATAAAACCACTAAAATTCTAATTGCTGTTCTGGCCGTAATTCTGATTATCGCGGGCGGATATTGGGTATTTACAACTTTTGTAAAAAAGGATAATACGCAATCATCTGAGAAAGAAATTTATACCTGCCCAATGCATCCGCAAATTATACAGGATAGGCCAGGTCAATGTCCCATATGCGGGATGGACCTAGTGAAGAAAAATCAACTGGATAATGAAGATGCTTCAACTGAACATTCGCTGGGAGAAGTGAATGTGAATTCCGTCAAACTTTCCCCTTCACAGCAGGTTCTTGCTAATGTGCAGGTTGAGAAAGTGCGGACAATGCAGTTCCAGGGTGAAAAAACATTTAATGGATATGTAAAGATCAATGAAACAAAATTTGCCCATATTTCTACTGCGGTATCAGGGAAAATAGTTAACATGTTTGTAAGTTTTGAAGGACAGATGGTAAAGAAAGGGCAGAAAGTATTGGAAATATATTCCCCTGAACTAGTATCTACGCAAAAGGAATATCTATTAGCTCTTGATAACTTCAACCAGGTTAAAACCAGCGGCAACACACTTGCAACAGACCAGGCGCAAAGTCTTGTAAATGCTGCAAGGGAAAGACTGATATTGTGGGAAATGACCCGCGGACAAATTGAAGAGCTTGAAAAAAGCCGCAATGTAAAGACGACCACTATCCAGTATTCTAAATATTCAGGAATTGTAACCAAAAAATATGTTCATGTAGGTCATTGGGCTATGGCAGGTGAAGATATATATGATGTAGCTGATCTATCTACAGTGTGGGTAGTTGCAAACGTGTATGAATCAGATATACAATACATCAAAAGCGGGCAGACTGTACAAATATACTCAACTGCTTATCCTGATGAAGTTATCGGGGCTAAGATAAATTTCATAAATCCAATTTTCAATCCCGAGTCCAGAACTCTCGAGGTTCGTATTGATGTTTCCAATAAAGATATGAAGTTAAAGCCCGATATGTATTTGAAAGTTAAGATCAACACATATGCTACACAGTCTGTTGGAGTCCCTAAAAATGCTGTTATAAGAACCGGTGACCATAATTATGTATATATAGAAAAGGAAAAAGGAGTTTATGAACCAATAGAAGTTCAGATAGGATATGAGCAGGACGGATATTATGCAATTACATCAGGCTTAAATGACGGCGATATGGTGGTAACATCAGGGGGCTTCCTGATAGACAGCGAAACGCAGATACAGAAAGGATTTACTTCCGGTCATGAAAAGCACACCGATAATCCTGTAAAAGAGGATAAAGATGGATTGAAGATCAACCCGGGGCAGGATATTTTAAAGGACCTTAAAGAGAAAAATCAAACTGATGAACATAAACATTAATTCATAATTAAATATTAAAAAAAATGAAAATACTAAAATTAACATCCTCGATTATTTTATTCTTCATATTTGTTTTCTCAATTGCGGGCTGCGGGAAAAAGGAAAATGAAGTTAAAGATAATAAACAATCTACAGAAATGAAAAATGATGAAAAAACAGGCGATATGAAAGATGCAGGCAAAATGGTCAATGATGGTAAGTACTTCTGCCCTATGCATCCTGCACAGCAGACCGATGATCCTGCAGTTAAATGCCCGATTTGCAAAATGAAACTTAACTCAAAGACCGACTATAACAAAAAAATGAGCGAGGAGCACGAGGCACTAGAAAAAAAATATGCGGGTAAAAAAGATCTGATTCATTTTGAAGTCAAGTTATCAGTTATTAAATCTGATGAATGCGAAAGATTGATAGAAGCGGCTCTTAGCAGTGATAAGGGTGTTGTTGAATACCATATTGATATTGTTAACAGGGTAATCCATATGTACATTGATAAAGCCAAAACATCAAAATCAAATGTTGAGAAGGTCATCTCTGATGCCGGTTTTGATGCAAATGACACAAAAGCAAAGACAGAAGCAATTGCGAAGCTGCCGGCTGAATGTAAATAGGACTCCAATTTAATATTTTATAAATTAAACATACTTAAAAAAATGAAAACGAAAATAATCTTCAAATATCTGGACTTTGCATTTCTTATGCTGTTATTTATTTCATTCGGATTGAAAGCCGAAGGGATCTATGACAGTAAAACGGAAATAATCTCACTTCCCACCGTTCAATGCGGCATGTGCAAAAAAAATATAGAAAAAGCAGTTAAAAAGATCGATGGCGTAACCAAGATCAGTGTCGATATCAGCGATAAAAAAGCCACCGTAACTTTTGATGACACTAAGACTTCATTAACGGCAATAGAAAATGCGATAAGTAATGCAGGTTATCAGGCTAATAATAAAATGGCTGATGAAAAAGCCTACGATAAACTTGATGATTGCTGTAAGATTCCGTGAAAACAGAAAATGAACTAAGCACTCATTTAAACTAAAGAAAAATAATTATCATGAAAAACAAAAAAGCTTATTTGCTCATCTTTATGGCTGTTGCATTATTCGGTATTTACTCTTTCTCTATTGCAAATCCATATGAAATGATTACAGCATCCGCAAGTTCATCATCATCTATATCTGATTCAACAAATACAAAAACATA
>JAUQWT010000332.1 GCA_030835005.1 Ignavibacteria bacterium
GCGTCAGTGAAGTTTTCCCACAGCATACGCTGGGTATCGGTCTCTTCATCAACGGTATGCAGAAGATAATCCCCGTGAAATTTTGAGAACTTGGTGTACAGCTCTGCGCCCATACCGGTTGCATCTTCTTCTTTCTGGCAAATGGTCCTGATCTCATCAAGCAATTTTTCCATCGCGCTTTGATCTGCCTCCAGCCGCTGGTGGTCATCCATATCATGTTTTGATGAGCCCGGGAGCTTTGCTTCAAGCTCGGCAAGTATTATGGAATTTTCATCATTTGCGTGTGTGCTCAGCATCATGAAGAGATCTGTACCAAGCGAGTGAAGCTTTTCAACTTCAGCTATGTTGTTGAAATCGCACTTGCCAAGAGAGAATGAAAACTCAGAAAGCGCTTTGCGCAATCCTTTGTGTGCTGCTTCGAATAGTTTAACTCTTTGCATTCTATTTAGTATGATTTGATTGTAATAATAAAAGACTAAATGTGTTATGTCAGTTTCTCAGAACTGATATGCCTCAGAATTGTCCGGGGGATTCCTTTGGAGAAAAGCTGACGCAACTCATAGGCGCAGTTTAATGCCGCCATTTTTCCACAGGGTCTGCATATTGCTCTATGAGTCCGCAGCTACTGCATTTCCACGGTGTGAGCGGATATTGCGGCGCGCTTGCCTGTGTGCCCATGAAGCTTGTAATTTTATCTTTTTCGCCTTCAACCCACACAACAAAATTGTAGAAAATTGCGTTTTCGTTATTGCGGACATAATAAAATCCTTTTTTCATCTCTCCGCCGCATTTGGAACATGTTTTACTATCAGGCATTAATTGGCTCATTTCTTTGTGATAGATACTGATGTTTTTTGTAATTGCAAATTTAAGGGGAATTGATGAAAAATAAAGTGGGAAAATTGGATTAGGAATACTATTTAGTATAATCGAACAAGGGGCTGTTGAAAACGCCCTTCGGGTTGCCCCTTGTAAGAAAAGAACTGATTATAATAGTCAAAGACCCGTAAGCAGGATTTCGTTTGTTTGCTAAGGCAACAAACTCAACATGCCGTTGACCTACAAAATTCAAATACTTAAAAGCCGATCTTTTCGATCTGCTTAAAGTCTTCCGGTGTTACTTTTGTGGGATCGCCGAGATACGTCCACTTAATTGAACCGGTATTGGATGTAAATACGCGGTTAATATCCTGAATACTTACAGCATCTACAAGATTTTCAAAATTATCAAATGCTCCGATATTGCCTCTAAGATTCCATATGCCAATGTGCAGAGTTTGTGTAGCTGCAGTTTCAAGCCTCATAAAGTGTGTGGTTAGGTATGAATTCTTGGAATCTTTCAGTTCGTCTGTGGTAAAACCGTTCTTCCTGACGTCATTTAATACGTCAACCATGACCTGAATGGCATCTTTGGGATGATCGGTTGAGATATAAAATATGCTGTATGGATTTGATATGGCTAGCCCGTTCATATATGCAGCGGGAGCGTATGAAAGCCCGCGCTTGGTTCTAAGCTCTACAAAATATTTATCATACATGATGTTCATTGCAACCATCATTGCAACAGCATCAGGGGAATCCCAGGGAATGCCCGACATTATTCCGCAAAGATAGTTTGTAGAGATATTCCTGTCTACAATATCCTGCCCGGGTATCTCTATCTTTGTTTTGCTTTCTTCTTTAACCGGAGTTCCCTGCGGAAGTGAGGCAAGCGAGGATTTTACCTTTGCGATAATATCATTCTCATCAACATTACCGGCTACAACCAGGAACGCACGGCTTTTACAGATATTTTCTTTATAAAAAGTTTTTATATCATCAAGCGTCATAGCTGTAAATGATTCTACGGTGCCATTTGGATTCTTCTCGTAATTCTTCCCCTTAAATGTTGTAGTAAGTGTAAGCTGCTCAAGACGGTAATCCGGATCTGACTCATTCTGCTTTGCGTATGATATATACTGTTCTTTTTTATTTGCAAATTCATCTGGTGTAAATGCCGGGTTAAGAATCGCATCTGCAAACAGGCTCCATGACCTGTCCCAAGATTCCTTCAAACAGAGCATGTTTAACTCGCCATAATCCAGCGTTGCATCAGAGCCAAAATTTGTGCCCATTTTTTCGGCTGCAGCAAGAAAATCGGATTTAGGCATACTTTTCGTTCCGCCATTAACAACAATTGCGTAGGTAAGCCATTCAATTCCCTGCTTATCAAGAGTATAATTGGCTGTTCCGCCTCTTATGAAAAGGCGTGCGCTCATTACATCCTTACCGGTATTCTTGATAAATACTTTCAACCCGTCAACATCAAGTTCTCGGATGTTCTCCTGTGCATATAAGTCGGATTTACCTGAAAAAACAAGCAAAGCTGCGATTATTAAGAAGGCTTTAATACTATTTTTCATTGAATTCATATTTTCTAAAACTACAGGTCTAATTTATGATATCTTCAAATTTCTTAATATTCATGGTTTGCTGCAATGAAGGTGAGAGCAGCAGCCCTGACACGCGGGGTTTATCCTTAACGTACTTTCTGATATACTTTTTTATATCATCCCGCGTAACTTTGTTGATATTGCTCACGTAATCAATAATGTAATCCAGATTTTTCATAGCCCACCAGTATCCAAGCGTATGGGTGTAGCTTGAGGTCTGCTCTTTGTCGTATTCATCACTTATTGCAAGCTGCTTTTTCGACATTTCAAGCTGTTCATCCGTAAAATAATTGTCGGTATCCCAGAGTGCAATATGCTCTTCAAGTTTTGCCATGCATTCTTTGATCTTTTTGGGGTTAGGAACTATCCGCATTGTGATGGGTCCGGTATAAATATCCGTCGAGTAATTTATTGATGTTTCAAGCGCAAGGCCTGCATCAACAAGTTCCTTATTGAATTTGGAAGATTCAAGATTAAGAATAAAAGAAAACACATCTGCCGTATATGTTCCCTTTATATCTCTTCTTGTATCAGGCCCATGCCAGCCAATGTAGATAACGGGCGCTTGTGCATTTTCGCTTGTAGTAACAAAAGTAATATCCTCTTCAAGCGGTTTGAACTCAGGTATAGGCCACTTCTGGAATGGATCGAATCCGGATGGCTGCCAGCTGCCAAAAACTTTCTCAGCTTTTTCAAATACTTCGTTGTGATCAACATCACCGGCGACGATAAGAAGTGAATTATTCGGCCAGTAATATTTCTGCTGTATTGTGCGCATTTTTTCAACAGTTGCAGAGAGTATCACATCATGGTCGCCGATTGCAACTTTGCGGCTCATATCCTTTCCCCACATTTTTTTGCTGAACTCATAATAAAGCCCGAACTCCGGATTTGATTCAGCGCGCTGAAACTCGCCGTTAACAACCGGATGCTCGTTCTTCATTTCAGCCTCAAGAAAAAGCGGGTAACGTATGGCGCTGTTCATGAAGTCAAGGCCGGGATCGAGATTCTTTGCAGGCAAAGTAAAGTAGTAGTTTACCCTGTTTACCGTTGTCGTGCCGTTCCACGACATACCAAGCTCATTGGTCTTCTTAATATATTCTTCCTGTGAGGGAATATCTTTGTTTGCCTTGAAGAACATATGTTCGTAGAAGTGAGAGAGGCCGCTGTATTCAGCAGACTCAGTATAGGCGCCGTTCCTTACATCAATTTCAATTGTGGCCAGAGGCACAGTTCTGTCTTCAACCACAAGGACTTCAAGTCCATTTGGCAATTTTTTAAAGAAGTAGTGCGCTGGCATATTTGCCTGTGAGTAGGCAAATACTGTGAATACAAGTAAAGCCGGGAGAGCTTTAAGTAAATGTTTCATGAATTAAAGAATAATTTTAGTTAATAAACAAACCGGAGACCCGCAAAATAGTGAGGTTTTAGTCTTGAGGACTGGTTACAAATATAGTGAAAACGAATATTAAAATCCGCACTTCCTCTTAAGTAAGATGCATTAGGAGTGATTTTGGTCATATAGATAGAAGAAAGTATTTGTTTTTGCAGAGTTTCGGTAAATGTGAGATATAATATTTATTTGGCCTGTAGGAAAGGCGGAAATTCCCGGGGGTTTGGTTATTAAGGACTTATTTTTTTTCGCTTTGCCTGCGCACAGTTGAGCCAATTACAATACCTGCCGATATTAGCACAATGTTCTTAATTATATACTGCCCTTCAAGAGTTGGACTGAATGGAATGGTGGTGAATGTATCAGCCGGGAAAAGGAAAAGCGGAGTTATGGTGCCCAGCATCTGGAAAAATAAGATGAAGAGTGTTGCTCGGAGAAATACGCGGAAGATAAGTCCTAGCCCGATAAGTGTTTCCATTATAGCAAGCAAATAAATAGAAACAGAGGGTTTTATCAATCCAAACGTTAGAATTGAAATAGTATTTGTTGCAAGTTGTTCTGCCGGGCTTGAGCCAGGAAAAAATTTAAGAAAACCAAACCAGAGAAATACAATACCAAGGCTGATTCGCAAAATTCTGATGCCATACTCTGACATCCACTGAGTTATGGCTTTATCAACACTATTAAATTTTTGAGCAAAGGGCTTAAACATGGGTTTCTTCGGAAAGCTTTTCAGCTCTATCTGCAATCTTGAGTTTTTCGAAGAGTTCATCAAGATCACCTTCCATAATCAACGAAAGGTTATACATTGTGAGTCCAATGCGGTGATCGGTAAGCCGGTTCTGCGGGAAGTTGTATGTTCTGATCTTATCACTTCTATCGCCCGAGCCAACCATCAGCTTGCGCTTTTGAGAAACAAGCTGGTTCTGCTTTTCAATTTCCGCTTCAAGCAGCCTTGAGCGAAGTACTTTCATCGCCTTTTGCTTATTCTTAAGCTGTGAGCGTTCATCCTGGCACTGAACTACAACGCCGGTTGGAATATGGGTTATCCTGATAGCAGTTTCAACTTTGTTTACATTCTGCCCGCCTGCCCCGCCGGAACGGAAAACATCTATTTTGAGATCAACAGGATTTACTTCAACATCAACTTCATCTGCTTCGGGCAGCACTGCAACCGAGGCGGCTGAAGTGTGAACCCTGCCCTGTGTTTCCGTTTCGGGAACACGCTGCACACGGTGAACGCCGCTTTCATATTTTAGTGCACCGTAAATATCGTTGCCTGTAACATTTATGATGACCTCTTTAAGTCCGCCCAAACCCGATGACTCATTATAAGTGACAGTCTCCATTTTCCAGCCTTTTTTTTCGGCGTACCGGGAATACATTCTGTATAGATCTGCTGCAAAAAGCGCTGCTTCATCGCCTCCTGTGCCGGCGCGAATTTCAAGTATAGCGTTTTTAGAATCATTTGGGTCTTTGGGAACAAGAAGCTCCTTTATTTCCGCTTCAAGTTTATCAAATTTTTGCTCAAGTTCTTCCTGCTCAGCCGCGGCAAGCTCTTTCATTTCAGCGTCGTTGGTTTCATACAAAAGCTTCTTGTTTTCTTCCAGCCGAAGCTTAGTCTTACCATACTCATCGTATTTACTTACAATCTCGGTCAAGTCAGAGTATTCCTTTGAAAGTCTGCGGTATTCCTTCTGGTCGTTAGCAGCATCGGGCTTGCTAAGCAGCTCAGCAATTTCGTTATAACGAGTGGTAACTTTCTTTAATTTATCGAACATTTAAATTTAATTGTTATCAGTTGCAAAAATACTTTTAAATGCGGGTAGATTCAATTGAAAAAGATTACACAAAATAAAGATAATAGCATATTGCATTGTGATTAAAAGATGGGTAATCTCTTGGGCAAGAAGGTTGCCCGATGTAACCGCAGCGAAGCGATTTACCTGCAACTGTGTTTCAAATGAGAATTGCGGCAAAAGCCATTTTTCTTTTATTCATGCTCTACGATCTAAAGGTCGTGGCAATACAAAAATATTGCGCACAAGTGGCAATTGCGCCTTGTTCGGAATGCAAGTAAAATTAAAATTGTCAAACAAAAAAAATTTTATCTCACGAAATTATTTTAATGTAACTTCAAAAATTTTTCTGAAAAAAATAATTTTCATTTTTTTGCGTTTGCCTATTGACTATGAGTGATAGAATGTTATATTTGCAGTTGAATTTTGATTGTTAAAATACTGTTAAAAATATTTTTAACGTTCAATAACAGTCAATAAAAAAATAAGTAAGGAGATAAGCAAAATATTTTTTTGCGCGTAGGATTTACTTACAATATAAAAAAAGAAGCTGAACTGATTTCCGAAGGACAGGAAAAAAAAGTTCAGCGGGAAAAATATGTTGACGATAACTTAGTCAATAATTATTCCAGCCGACTTAATGACGAGTATGCTGAGTGGGATGATGAAG
>JAUQWT010000333.1 GCA_030835005.1 Ignavibacteria bacterium
CTGCTGGATGAAGGTGTAAGTGGAAATATTGAAGAAGCATCTGCGCTTGTACTTAAAAACATACTCCATAAATACTCTTACTTTTCAGTTTCAACTATTGATAGTTTCTTTCATAAAGTAATCAGGTCATTTGCAAGAGAGCTGAAGCTTCAGCTTGGGTACAGGATTGAGCTTGACCAGCAGTCTGTACTTGAAAAAATAACCGATAAGCTTCTTGATGATGCCGGAATTGACAGCGGGCTTACCGAGTTTCTGGAAGACTTTATCTATCACAGCATTGATGATGAAAAGGGATGGAAAATTGACCTGAAAATAAAGGAACTTGCAAAGGAAATATTTTCCGAAAGATATGTTATGAAATTTGGTAAGGATCAGGGCGGCATTGAAGGCAGAGCCGGATTAAAGGAGTTTATTAACACCCTTTTTGCAATCAAAAATGAATTTGAAGGCAAAATGAAGCAGATCGCCAATGAAGCTGCTAATCTGCTTGAACTTTACAGCCTTGTGATAGATGACTTCCCGTATAAGAAAGCAGGTTTTATGAATTACCTTGTTAACAATATCGTCAAAGGTCAATTTGACCCGAAACAAAGAGCAAGAGAAGCAGCCGGTGATATTAAAAAATGGTATGGCAAGAACTCAAAACCGGCAATAAAAGCAGCTACAGAAGCCGGATTATATGACTTGCTCGTATCGGCAGTTGAGAATTACGATAAGAATTACGTTAAGTACAATACAGCAGCACAATTAGTAAAAACCATTTATATAACCGGAATTTTTAAGGACCTTACGGATAAACTAAGGAAATATCGTGATGATAACAATGTTTTACTGATATCAGATATTAATAACCTGCTGCTTAATGTTATTAGAGGTGACAGCAGTCCGTTTGCATATGAAAAAACCGGCAGCTTCTACAGGAATTTCCTTATAGATGAATTCCAGGATACTTCCACATTTCAGTGGCGGAATTTTTTCCCGCTAATAGAAAATTCGCTGAGTGAAAATAACGCCTCACTTATTGTCGGAGATGTAAAACAATCGATCTACCGCTGGCGTAACGGAAATATGAAGCTTTTGCTTGAAGAAGTACAAAATGATCTTGCAGGTTTTAAAGAAGTAATAAAGGAAGACACCCTGAGGGAAAACCACAGGAGCAAAAAGGGAATAGTTGAATTCAACAACTCTTTCTTTAAGACTGCTTCTGAGATTTGTTCCGGCGAAGCACCGGAAGAGCATGCAGGAGTCATAACAAAAGCATATACAGATGTTGTTCAAGAGTCGAAGGACAAAAGCGGCGAGGGTTATGTGCACATTAAGTTCTACCGTAACGGGCAGGGTAGCGAAATAACGCCGCGCGAGTTTTCCATTGCAGAAATGATCTCGAAGATAAAACAATTATTGCAGAACGGTTACATTCAGAAGGATATTATGGTCCTTGTGCGTAATAATACTGATGCTGCAGAAGCAGCTCACGCGCTTATTGACGCAAGGCTGAATGTAGTTTCAAGTGACTCGCTTTTATTGACAAATTCTCCAAAAGTAAGGCTTCTTCTCAATATTTTCAGATACATAATTGATAAGAACAACGTTATTGCCCGGGCAGAAATATTATATAACTACCTTATCTATATTAAAGACAAAGATATCGGACTGAATGAGATATTTACAGATCATTTGGCAAAAGAAAGTAACAACAGATCATTATTTAAAGAGTACCTCCCTGATAGTTTTTTTGATAAATCCTCAGCAGGTGAAATAAGCAGAAGACTAGCCGGGCTTGGAATTTACGACCTCGCTGAAGAACTTATTATGATTTTCAAGCTTGGTGATATTGCGGATACTTATCTTGTCAGATTTCTTGATGTTCTGAAGAAATATTCCGGTGAGAATAACAGCGATGTTTACGGTTTTATAAGCTGGTGGGAAGAAAACAAACAGGATAACACTATAATTGTTCCTGATGAAGAAGACGCAGTAAGGGTAATGACAATTCATAAAGCAAAAGGGCTGCAGGCGCCGGCTGTATTCATACCTTTTGCTAACTGGGAGTTTGGACTTAATGCAAATAGAAATATGATGTGGGTCTCATCAGAGAAACCTCCCTTTAATACTTTGCCTGCCTTTTATGTCAGAGCATCAAGTACCTTGAAAGAATCATATTTTGCAGGGGATTACAGTGAAGAACTGGCTCTAACATATCTTGATAACCTTAATCTGATGTATGTTGCATTCACACGCGCAAAAGAAAAACTTTTCATTGGGGTACCTCAAAAAGGCAAGGGATCATTTAACGCCGGACAGATCATTTATGATACTCTGACAAATAATACTTTGCTTGCAGAGAAGTTCAATTCAGAGTTCTATGTCTTCGAAAGCGGTGCAGAGGAGGTTTTAATCCTCAAAAAGGGCAGTAGTGAACCGACCAACTCATACAAAACCAGCGTTATGGTTTCAGGAAACATTCTTGATAGAATTATCGTCAAGCGTGAATTTGAGAACTATGTACCTGAAAAGAAAAATACACTCAAAAAACTAAAGAACCGCGGAATAATAATGCATAAAGCTCTATCTCTTATCAGGAATTCATCAATTGATGAAATTGAAAATGCCGCACAGAAATTAGTATTTATCGGACTTATCACGAGTGAACAAAAGCCTGAACTGAGAGAAGAACTGAAGAAAATACTTGCCGATAACAGAGTAAAAAAATGGTTTGATACTGAAAATGTAATGAATGAAAGAGATATAGTAATTCCGGTAAAGAGAATAAAAGAGAAAAATAAGTTCACTTACAGGCCGGATAAAGTAATTATTGAAGGCAAAAAAGCATTGATAGTGGATTTTAAAACCGGTGGAACAAAAGAGAACCATAAAGCACAGATTCGCGAGTATGGAGAGATTCTTGCTGAAATGGGTTTTGAAGCAAAGATGAACCTGCTGTATATAGGTAGTACCGGAGAGCTGCATATTGAAGAAGTTCTGTAATTAACATGAGTGTGAAAGATAAATCAATACCTTTTTTAAAGCAACTTGTTAATGAGCTTATTGCAAAGCACGGAGAAGATATTTCCGCATTGCAGGTAGTGTTCCCTTCACGGAGAG
Organism: Ignavibacteria bacterium; assembly: GCA_030835005.1. Taxonomy (GTDB): domain Bacteria; phylum Bacteroidota; class Ignavibacteria; order Tepidaquicellales; family OLB5; genus OLB5. Next base: position 3,106 of record JAUQWT010000333.1, read on the forward strand.
CGGGTCTTTATTTCAAAAAGCACCTCTCTGATAAGATAGAAACACCGGTTTGGTCACCTGTTACCTGCGGCATCAGCGAGTTTATCAAAGAACACTCAGAGCAGCTGATTGCTGATGAGCTGACCCTGATATTTGAACTATACGAAGTGTACCGTGAATATGCCGAAGAATTAACATTTGATAAATTTTATCCTTGGGGCGAGATCATCCTGCGTGATTTTAATGATATTGATAAGAACCTGGCTGAAGCTGATTACCTGTTCAGGATATTAAGGGAACATAAAAAAGTTGAAGAGGATTTTGAATACAGCATTTCTGATATTGATGAGTTTTACAGGTTCTGGAACAGTTTTTCCGAAAAGGATATCACCGGTCTGCAGGATGAATTCATCAAAACATGGGAAATTCTCGGCAAGGTTTATCACAAATTCCGCAGCAGGCTGGCAAGCAGGGATATTTGTTATGAAGGAATGGCTTACAGGAAGCTTTATGAAAAGGTAAAGACAAAAAGCTTCAGCACTGATCATAAAAAGATAGTCTTCGCGGGACTTAATCAACTGAATAAGTGCGAAGAAGGAATGATAAAAGGCCTGCTTCAGCAGGGAATTGCGGAAGCATACTGGGATGCAGATAATTATTACATAAATGATAAGCTGCAGGAAGCAGGCAAGTTCTTAAGAGAGAACTTCGTAAACCTGGCGATAACTGAGCCGAAATGGATAGGCAGTTCACTTACCGAAAAAGATACAAAGATCAAAATTATCGGCTCTCCGCTTGAGGTTTCGCAGGCTAAAGTATTGGGTAACGAGCTTAAAAAAATTAAGCAGGATGGTACTGCTAAGACAGCTATCATACTGCCTGATGACAGCATTTTGATGCCTGTTCTGCGTTCTATCCCCGCAAATATTGAAGCTGTTAATATTACAATGGGGTATTCATTTAAGAATTCACTGCTTTACAGCCTTTTTGAACTGCTGAGGGACCTGTATGTAAACGGCAGGGGATACGGTAGTTCTTCGGAATTTTATCATAAAGATATTATCGGGGTACTCCTTCATCCTTATGTAAGGGAAACCGATCCGGAAGCAATAAAGGAATTAATAAAACAGATCAATAAAAGAAATATTATCTATGCATCTGCAAAATATCTGAATACACTTTTCGGGAGCCGGGGCGAGTCTATAGATCTATTTTTCAGCCGTGCGGCAACAGCAGGTGAATCATACACATATGTTGCAGATGTAATTGTAAAGTTATCTGAGGTTGTAAGTAAAAGCAGCCATTCAAGTATCTACGAAAATGAATTCATCAATAAGGCTTCTACAGAACTGAACCGGATAAAGGATATTATTGATAATTATTCCGCTGAAATTGAGCCTGAAACATTCTGGAATCTGCTGCTTGAAAACACAAAAAGAATGAAAGTCCCGTTTTCAGGCGAGCCCCTTGAAGGTATCCAGATAATGGGAATGCTTGAAACAAGGGCGCTTGATTTTGATAATGTATTCATCCTTTCCGTTAACGAGGGGATACTGCCGCCGGATGTGAGCAGCAGTTCATTCATTCCGTTTGCATTAAGGAAGGCTTTCAGGCTTCCGGTAAGTGAAGATACTGAGGCTGACTATGCTTATTACTTCTACAGGTTAATACAAAACTCCAAAAATGTCACATTAATTTATAATACCGAAACGGGAGTTATTTCATCAGGAGAAAAGAGCCGCTTCATAATGCAGATTGAAAATGAGTTTTCAGCTAAAAATAAAAATGTCAAAATAGAAAGTCTTTTGCTGCAGGGTGATATCGAACTGCCGAAAAGAAAAGAGATTCAAATAGATAAGACTCCACTGGTGCTGGAGCTTTTGAAAGAGCAAAAGCAGTTTTCTGCCACAACACTAAGCTCTTATATCAATTGCCCGCTGCAATTCTATTTTAAAAAAGCAGCATGCCTTAAGGAAGAAGATGAGGCTGAAGAATATTTTTCAGCCGCAGCATTTGGGAATATATTCCATCAGCTTATGGATATTTTATACAGGGATGATGTTGGCAAAGAACTTAGCACAGATGCCATTAAGGAAAAAATTTCCTCCCTCAATGCCGGATATGATTTGCTTTGGAAGAAAGCATGCGAAGCACTTCCGGAATACAGGGAATTTGCAGAGCTTAAGCAGGGGAAAAACCTGTTATACAAAAGTGTTATTAAGAAACTTGTGAACAGCATACTTGAGCATGATAAGAACTCTGCTCCATTTAAAGTAATTGAGCTTGAGAAATCCACAGAAAGAAAATTCAGTATAGATATTAACGGTGAAATTACAGAAGTAACATTATTCGGCAGGCTTGATAGGGTTGAATTAAAAGACGGCATCACAAGAATAATTGATTACAAAACCGGAACAGTTGATTTCACTAAAAAAACATCAAAATTAACGGATTTTGAGCATATTGCGATGATGTTCAGCGATGTTAAGCTAAAGGAAAACTTTCAGCAGTTATTTTATGCATCACTTTACCTTAATTTAAATCAGGCCTCAAAACTGATCGTTGGTATTTACCCTTTGAAGAAAATATCAGGCGGCGTATTCTGGTTTGAAGAAGAACCGATAACACCCGAAAAAATGAAATTGTTTGAAGATCAATTAACTGTTATGCTGAAGAAGATATTCGATAAGCTTACACCTTTCACACAAACAGAAGATACAGATCACTGCAAATACTGTCCATACATTTCAATCTGTTACAGGGATTGAATCATAATAGATAAATTCAGCAGAAACTCAATTGTCACTTTGTCCGTGGTAATCACGCTCGAAGTGGCCAATACTGTAAAAATGGTATTTATACCGATGGTTTTAACGCTTAAACGGTGGATTAATCTGTAGCACACTGAGTGCAAAAAAGTTTGGCATAATAATTGATGCACTTACATCGAAATTATAGTTGACATTTGTTTTTTTTTTTTTCGTTATATTTGTATCGTCAGCAAAAGTTTGTTTCAAAACTTTACAACAAAAGGAGGTACCCTGAAATGTTTCTTAACATTTACCAAAGCTCCAAAAAGGCAGTATACAGCAGCGTAGACCCCTTCCGGAAAAAATCATAAAATATCAGTTCAATGAAAACCCTGAAAAAAATGTATCTTATATTTGCGGTTTCTGTTATTGTATTGCTGTTATATTCGTACGCAGAGAACCCGGTAGATCTACCTTTACTGGATAATGCAGTTTCCAAGTTTAAATAGCTTTTGCAAACAGCGCATACCCCGGGTTCTTTTACCCGTTAAACAATGATAGACACAATTATATACTTATTGGGAATTAAATAAAGAGAAATGATTCCACCAGGTAAATAACAAAGGCAGGGCGGCACCTCAACAACGACTAATTGATTGAAGGTTTGAAATATTAAATATTCCAAAACCGCCCGCCTTTTGTATTAATATAACTAACTATACGAATAATACAAATACAAATATAATATGAATAAACTGAACAAATTTATACTGTTACTTTCTATGTTGCCGCTTGCCCTGCAGGCACAATGGCAGGAAAATGAGAACGGAATATATTATCTAGGTAACGTTGGAATTGGTGGGCTAGCTTTATCGCAATTTGCGCTAAGCGTAAATGGAACAACACGTAGCGACGGATTTGATTGGGGACTCAAATCACGGCTGCATGGTGACCAGGGTGGTGCAATAGAACTTGGAGAAGAAAATGTACCTAGGAATACACCATATATTGATTTCCATTACGGATTGCCGGGTTTTGTTGAGCAGGATTATAACGCAAGAATTGTGAACACGGCTGATAATCAACTGGATTTTGTGACTCAAAATGGTTCAAAAATGAATTTAAATGGAAATTCTACCCGATTTGGTTTTCAGCTTCCTTCAATAACTCTATCAAACCTGTTTGTCAACGGTTTCACCAGTGGCAATAGCCTCATATTTCAGAACGGATTAGGGAGGTTGGGTATAGATTTCTGGAATTTCGGCACAAATGGAGTTATGAATTTCTATGCAGATTATAATAATGAGAATTATAATCAACTTGCTATAAAGAGCGATAATACAGTAGCTTGGGGTAATGACGAAAGCTGGCTTACCGGATATCAAGGACCAAATCAACCGCCAAGCATAAATCTTAATAAGGCTGGTACCAACCCAACCGCAACACCTTATATTGATTTCACTTCGGGTTATAGTTTTGGCTCTAACCATATTGATGTAAGAATTAAAAACTCAGCGCCTAACACTCTTGAATTTTGGACAAACATGGATATCAACGGCAACGGCGGCAATAAAATTATGTCTGTTAAAAACGATGGGATTTACACAAAGAAGCTTACAGTACAGGCTACATGGTCTGATTTTGTTTTCGAAAGTGGTTATCATTTATTAAGTCTAACAGAGCTTGAAAAATACATAAATGAAAACGGGCATTTGCCTGAAATACCTAATGAAAGTTATATATCGGAAAATGGTGTCGAACTTGGCGAAATGGCATCCAAATTGCTGCAAAAGATAGAAGAGCTTAGCTTATATTTGATTGAACTGAATAAACAAGTGGAAACACTGAAAAATGAAAATTCAGAAATTAAATCATTGTTAATCAATAAATAAATTAATGGAGATTTAATAATGAAAAATTTAGTTAGATTTGTTATATTAATTCATCTATATTCTTTTGCCATGGGTGTAATACAAACAAGTGCGCAAAGCTGGCCCTGCAGTGTGGATGCTACAACAAATATAAATATTCCAAATAATAATCAAAATGTTTACTTAAGCGAACCATCAGTTGCGGTTCACCCGCTTTATGGTAACATTGTTCTTGTTGCTTGTAACCATAGCTGGGAACCACCTACCGGCGGAGTTACAGCGCACACATCAGAAGATTGGGGTGTAACTTGGTCACCAAGCGGGAACGGTATTTTTCAAAACAGTTACAGTGACCCTTCTGCTTGTATTGACTTGAATGGCTATATGTATGTCAGCTATTTAACAAGCGGAACAATTACAATTCAGCGATCTTTGAATGCGGGAGCAAGCTGGACACCCTATATAATTACGGGAGGAGGTTTTCTTGATAAGCCACACCTACAAGTTGATGTTGGCTGTATCAGTCCTCGTAAGGGCAGGCTGTATTGCGCTTTTACAGGCAGCAACTATTATATTAAGAGCTGTTATTCCACAAACAATGGCGTAAACTGGTCAACTCCTATAGAAATTTCTTCAAATGTATCATCTATAGGTGTAAACTTAACAATTGATAACGCGGGTAATGTATTTGCTGTCTGGCCAAAAACTATTAGTGGAAATTATAATAAAGTAATGTTCAATAAATCGATAAATGGAGGTGAATCCTGGGTTGGTTCAATTGATATTACTTTGCAGCATCCAACACAAACCAGCATTGGTTATCCGGTTATCGCGACAAATTTAGTCAGTGATTATCTATTTATTGCTTATTCAGGATTTGATCAATTCAACAATATTTATTTACTTAAATCTACTGATGGAGGAGATACATGGTCGGAGTCCATAATAAAGAGTCAAGGAACTAACCCCTGGATTACCTCTGACCCCGCTACCGGGTATTTAACCTGCATATATTACAGTGCCGGGTATGCTTCTATTTCAATCTCAACTAATTCAGGCAGCAGTTGGTGTGATATGAAAGTAAGCACATCTGCCACGGGCGGAGGGCAGCAAGCGCATAATGATTACATAGGGGTTGCTTTTAATAAAGGCGTCATTTATCCGGTTTGGGCAGATAAACGTAATGATAACACTTATAACAGAGTATATACTTACCCATATTATGTCATTGAAAAAGACCTTATAATTCAGAACAAGGTGTTTGACGGGCAACAGATTGAACAGTCAGCAAATACTATAACTGCCTATAATGATGTTATAATCAATTCTAATGCAAATGTTGTATTCAGATCAGTCCATAGAGTAACGCTTGAGCCGGGCTTTTATACAAACGATAATTCCACATTTATAGCTGATTTGTATCATTGTCAGGGATTTTCTATGCCTCAGATACGAGCACCGGAAGAATTCATATCAGATAAAATAAGCATTGATCATGCTTACGAATATTCCCTTTCTCAGAATTATCCAAACCCTTTTAACCCGCTAACAACAATCAATTATGTGCTGAAAGAAAATGCCTGGGTAACTTTAATTATTTATAATTTACTTGGGCAGGAAGTTAGAAGACTAGTTGAAGAATATAGAAATGCGGGATTTAACTCAGTTATTTGGGATGGAGCAAATAGCTACGGAAATCAAGTCTCAACGGGAATTTATTTTTGCAAGCTCACTGCAAATGAATTTACTGGCCAGAAAAAAATGGTTATTATACGATAAATTTACATTTCTTTAATTTTAAAAACTAAAAATGAGTAACTTCCTAAAGAAACTAACACTAATTTTCACACTTGCAGTTGTATCGGGCGCGAGTAATTTATCTGCTCAGCAGGGCTGGTTTAATCTCAATCTTCCTTTCGGGGGAAATGCAGTTTATTTTAAGGATGTAAATAATGGTATAATAAACCATTATAAAACTACAAACGCAGGCCTGAATTGGTTTGATATGGGAATATTTTCTGGTGGGACTTCGGTGAGCTTTCCGCAAATTAATACAGGTTATGCAATTTTAGGAACTGAAATCAACAGAACCACAAATTTTGGAGATAATTGGGAGCGTTTTAACACACCTGCAAACTCTCAACTGAATAGCATATATTTTCCGGATATTAACACAGGTTATGCTTGTGGCAAGAACGGAAACTTTGTCAAAACCACAAACAGCGGTAATAACTGGTCTCTTTTGCAGCCTATCCCTCAGCCTTTTCTTTCTTCTTATGATTTCATAGGGGTATACTTTACGAATACATTAACAGGATGGGCTGCTGGTTCACGTCCTGATTCAAACATTTTTGTAAAAACTACAAACGGCGGCACAAGTTGGTCAGTTAATTATTATATTGGTGGTTTTAATCTTTTCGGCAGGTTTAATTGTATGTTCTTTATAAACTCTGAAACCGGTTTCATTGGCTCATCAGGTTCACCCGGCAGAATATTAAGATCAACCAATTCAGGTCAAGAGTGGTATGTTAATTTTCTTCCAACTGCAAATGATATCTATTCAATTCATTTCCCAAGTTTTTCTACTGGTTATGCTTCATGCTATGGCGGGCAAATACTTAAAACTACAAATAACGGAAATAACTGGTTTCTACAAACAACAAGCACAGGAAGCGCATTACTCTGCGTTTTTTTCCTTAACAATTTAACCGGCTATACAGTAGGTGATAATAATACAGTTTTAAAAACAACAGATGGCGGCGGTCCGCCTATTGGCATAACACCAATAAGCAATGAAATACCGAGGGATTTCGCTCTGGAACAGAACTTCCCAAATCCGTTTAACCCTGTTACTAAAATAAGGTTCGCAATTCCTGCTATTACAGGTTTAAGCGATAATGTGAAACTTGTTATTTACGACGCACTTGGTTCAGAAGTTACTGTGCTTGTGAATGAAAGACATACTCCCGGCATATATGAGACAAGCTGGGATGCCCGAAACTTTGCTTCAGGTGTTTATATATACAGAATAGAAACCGGTGATTTTGTTCAAAGCAAGAAGATGGTATTAGTGAAATAATCTGTTGGTGAGAATGTTGGTTTAAAAAGCCGCCTCAAATAAGGCGGCTTTTTTGTTAACTATGTCTTCAGTTTCTTCTTTTTTGCAGCAGGAAAGAGAACATTGTTAAGTATCAGCCTGTACCCGGGGGAGTTTTTATAGAGCGAAAGATCGGTCTTGGGGTCTCCGACAGCATGCTGGTAATCTTCCGGATCGTGGCCGCCATACAGTGTAAATGTCCCCCGCCCGTAGTTTCCATGTACATATTTTACCCAATTCGTCCCGTCATTTTTTGCAAGCAGGGTTATTCCCGGCTTGATGAACTCTTCCTTAAAGCCTGATTCCTGCCCCAGAAATCCCTTTATTGCTGAAGTATGGCACTGTGTGAGCATTGACGGAACCGGATCTATTTTAGCTGAAAAATCAAAAAGAGTGAAATAATCATTATACATTCCGTTCATCAGTTCCTGGTCAGTGATATCCATATCTGAGTATTCATAAACGTAGGGATTCAGCATAACCTGGAAATTCTGGAATACCATGCAGTCTGAATAATTAAGCTTGTTATTTGCATTAGGGTCAGCAGCATCGCCGTCATACATCGCATCGCAAATATCAGTGTATTGTGATGCAAGAGCAATATCGGGAGTTGTAGTGCCAGAGCACATCGTGAACATAAATCCGCCTCCTGCCACATACTCCTTCAGCTTCTTAACAACGGCAAGTTTCAGTTGTGATACCTTTCCGAAACCGAGTTTCTTTGCCATATCTTCATTCGTCTGCTTCTGCATAAGGTACCATGGCGATGAACCGAAAGCAGCAAAGAACTTGCCGTACTGACCGGTAAAGTCTTCGTGATGCAAATGAAGCCAGTCATAATCCTTGAGCTTTCCCTGCAGTACTTCTTCATCCCACACTTTATCATACGGTATTTCAACGTAATCCAACGCGAGCTGAACAGCATCATCCCATGGCAGTGCATTTGGCGGAACGTACACTGCAATTTTGGCAACTTTCTCAAGCCTGACAAGATCCATATTATTTTCTTCATTCTGCACCTCGGCGTATACTTGAACGGCCTGAGTACCGGAAAGCAATTCGTAACTCACACCTTTTTGAGTGCATTCATCTGCAAGCGAAGATGTATAATCAAACATAAATGACCCGCCCCTGTAATTCAAGAGCCAATCAAGTTCTTTCCCGCCAAGCAGGTGCCTGTAAGCTATACCGTAAGCGCGCAGGTGGTCAGTTTGCGAACTCACATCCATAGGTATCAGCAGTTTTTGCTGGGAAAAAGAGAATTCGGCAATAAGGAAAGACAGAATAACAAGAATATGTTTCATTACGGGCAAATTATCACAAATTAATAAAGTAAGCAATGCTATGAGGCATATTAGTTAAATGCAAAAAGGGGTTAATTTGTTTCATAAAAAAAGCCGGAAAGGTGTAAACCGTCCCGGCTTAGTAGATTCAATCTCTATTTTTTTGATACAACAATATTTCCGGCCGATGTAGTACACTTGAAAGACTCGCCACCGTTATTGAATTTTGCTCTAACATAAGATGCGACGTGGTTCTTTTGTTCAACTTTTGCAAAATCACATGTAATCTTCCCTGCGAGAGTGCCAATATCAGCA
>JAUQWT010000042.1 GCA_030835005.1 Ignavibacteria bacterium
ATTTCAATAAACTATATCTTGGTACTATTAATTAATTATCTGCCAATTGATCATGAAACATCTCATTACATTGTTAATAATATCGTTCATATTTTCGACCAGAGTGTTTTCGTCGGGTTCTTTAGACCTGGACAAACTTTGTGAAACGATGTATAAAATTTATGATACCGATGAAGTACCGGCAAAAAAAGAAGTTCTCGCATACAAAAAACTAAACGAGCTTATCGGGCAGACTTATACGATAAAGATAACTACAACCGACTCCATTAATTACGACCGTAAGGAAGATATTACTAAGATCAAATCGAAAGAGGTTTTTACATCCGATAACAAGACAGGATATTTTGGCGTATTTGTTATTGCAATGCAAAAAGGCGATGCGCTGTTGATGACTACCTCTCCTGATAAAGAGATTAGCATATCGGGTACAATCAAGGATGTAATTGTTACCGGCTGCATAAGGAATAACTTAAACGAAAAACATTATACATCACTGAAAGATTTTGATGATAAGGGCGCTGTTATTCAGCAGATAGTTTTATTAGTAGAGATGTAGATGATAAACTATGCCTGATTCAGGAAATCATTCAGAGGTTTTATAGCTTTGAATATTTTTGCTGTATAATCTACATACCCTTTGGAAAGTACTTTTTCTTCGGTGACATTATGTCCGCCTATGAAGCTTTTCAATCTAAGATAATCAGCCATGGGATGATCTTTCGCAAATCCTTTTGGCGCAGATTTCAGCGCGTTACCTTCCCACAATTTGCCGTATATCTTCTTGAACTCTTTGTTTTCAACAATACTTTTGAATTTCTTCGGTTCAGCGGCGATCTTTTTGCGGACAGCCAAAAGCTTCTCAGGCATAGGCATATACAATCCGCTGCCAAGGAAATATTCTGAAGGGTCTATATGAACGTAGTAACCTGCAGCCGGCCCTTTTCTGCCGCCCTTATTGATGGAAGCTCCGAAATTTGTTTTGTAAGGAGTTTTATCTTTTGAAAACCTGACATCTTTGTATATTCTGAAAAGACAATCTTTCGGCTCAAGCCCTGAAACCGATTCATCGTAATCGGCAATTTTCTGGATTAGTTCAAATATGAAAACTTCAAAGTCGTACTTTGCATCTTCATAAAGGTTTTTATTGGCATGGAACCAATCACGGTTATTGTTCTTTTTGAGTTTCTTTAAGAAATCAATTGTTGATTTGTGTATCATAAAATCAAATAGTTATACAGATAGTAAAAATTATTTTTTATTCAGGAAATTTGCGATTCCATTCCTGCAGTCAGGTGTCATACGAGTAATTGCATTGAGGTCGCATGCATACTCAAGGGCTTTATCAAAATCCATTCCTGAGACATTCCTGAACATTTCTTTGGTGAGGCTTATTGAATTCGCTGAGTTCTTTTTGAACATGGAGCAGATCTCGTTTACCTTTGCATCAAGATCAGCCGAGTTAATCGAGCAGTTTATCAGTCCCATTTTTACGGCTTCATCGCTGCCAATCATCCTGGCCGTAAGCAGCAGATCTTTTGCATGCGTTTCGGTAACTCTCTTAAGCAGGAAAAGTGAAACGATTGCGGGAATGAACCCTATCTTAACCTCGGTGTAACTGAACTTTGCAGTTTCATCTGCCACAATAACATCGCATGCAGTAGCTATTCCGCATCCGCCTGCAAGACAATAGCCTTTTACTTTTGCTATTACGGGTTTGGGTGAGTTATAAATACTCAGCAGCATATCTTTGAATCTTCGGGAATCTTCTTTGTTTTCAAGTATATTGTAGTTAGAAATCTTTTGCAGGTAATCAAGATACAGTCCTGAGCAGAAATTATTATCAGCACCTGTGATAACGATCACATTAACTTCACTGTTGGCAGCAAAGTCATGCATCATTCCGGTAAGATCATCAATGAGCTCTTCATCAAGAGAGTTCATTTTCTCCGGCCTGTTGAGGACAATTTCTGCAATACCTGCATCAATTTTATAAAGTAAGTTCTTTAATCCCATAATATTGAACTAAAACATTTATTAGTAGCACAGACATTCTTGTCTGTGATTGCAAAATCAATCAAGAATCAAAGCTGCTGCTCCAAGTACACCCGCATCATTATTTATCTTTGATCTGAGTACTCTGAAAGTACCGTTAATAGTTTTAATGCTTCGTTTTTTAATTGTCTTAACGCATTCATCTTTAAAAAACTCATATGCATTTGATATTCCGCCGCCGAGTATTGCTGTCCTGACATCCATTAAGTTAAAATAATTGGTTAAGCCTACTCCTAAATAGAATCCGTATTTTTTGAAAAGTTCTAACGCGATTTTATTTTTCTTCTTTGCGAGCTTCTGGATATCATCAAAATCAATTTCCTTTCCAAGCTTATTAATCTCTTCCTTTTCGTTTTCCAGAAAGTAATTCCTGCCTAAGTACGCCTCAACTGCTCCGGGATTACCTCCCAGGCATTTTGGGCCATCGAAATTTATCGTGGTCATGCCAAACTCCCCTGCGCCGTTTTGCTCCCCACGGTAAATTTCTCCATTAAGTACCATTGCCCCGCCTATTCCTGTTCCCAGAGTTAAAAATATGAAATTATTGTACTTTTTACCATGCCCGAATCTTAGCTCTGCCAGCCCCGCGCAGTTTGCATCATTATCAACAAGAGTTTCAAGCTTATATTTTTTTTCGAACTGTTTTTTTATGTTTACTTCTTTCCACCCCTTAAAATTCGGCGGGTATTTGATGATTCCGTGTGTTACAATTCCGGGAGCGCCGATACCGATACCTGATATTTCATGCTTCATTCTTTTTCTTAATTCGGCAATACACTTTTCTATTTGTTCAATAACTTTCTTCGGGCTGATATTTGAGTATGCTTCAGTCTTATAATGCTTAAGTATCTTACCTTTTGAATCAACAACTGCAGATTTTATATAAGTACCGCCAAGATCGATCCCTATGGCATATGTTTGCTTTTTGGGATTTGTTTCGAGTGTTATCATCTTTTTTTATTCTTCCACCAGTTCTTCAACCGTTCTTTTATTTTTGATTCTTCCCCTATGCCCGTTGGCCTGTAGTAAACTTTATCTTTTAGTTCATCAGGTAAATATTGCTGCTCAGAAAAGTGCCCTTCGTATTCATGTGAATACTTATACTCTTTTCCGTAATTCATATCCTTCATCATTTTTGTTGGGGCATTCCTGAGATGCAGGGGCACAGGAAGTTCGCCGGTTCTATCCACATCTGCTTTTGCTTCATTAATTGCAAGATATGATGCATTGCTTTTAGGCGCGCTTGCAAGATAAGTGGCTGCTTGAGATAAGATCAATTGCGCTTCGGGCATGCCGATGTAATGAGTAGCAGTAAAGGCGCTTGTGGCAATAGTTAATGCGTAAGGATCCGCATTTCCAATATCTTCCGATGCAAGAACTATCATACGGCGTGCTATGAACATAGGCTCTTCACCACCTTTGAGCATCCTTGCAAGCCAGTAAACTGCGGCATCGGGATCACTGCCCCGGATGCACTTAATGAAAGCTGAAATTATATTGTAATGCTCTTCAGCGTTTTTATCATACCTTATGTAATTCTTCTGAAATGTTTCTTTCAGTACATCATTTGTTATCTGAATTACTCCGCTGATATCCGGTTTAGTTGATTTTACTGCAAGTTCAAGTCCGTTAAGCAATCTTCTAGCATCACCTCCTGAAAATCGTATAAGTAGATCTCTGCTTTCAATCTCTACATTTAGCTTCTTTAGCTCTTCATCACCTGTCAATGCGCCTGAAGCAAGCTGCATCAGGTCATCTTCACTAAGGTCTTCCAGCACGTAAACCCTGCATCTGGATAGCAGCGGGGAAATCACTTCAAATGAGGGATTTTCTGTGGTTGCTCCGATAAGTGTTATCATTCCACTTTCAACTGAGTGCAGCAATGAATCCTGCTGTGCCTTATTGAAGCGGTGAATTTCATCGATGAAAAGAATTGTCTTTTTTGAAAGGTGTTTCTGATTATATTCAGCTTTTTCAATCGCAAGCCTTACGTCTTTTACTCCGGAAGATACTGCTGAAATCTGTATGAAATCTGCCTTCACGCTGTTTGCAATTATTAAAGCAAGAGTAGTTTTCCCAACACCGGGCGGCCCCCAGAATATCATTGAGAACACATCATTGTTCTCTATCATAAGGCGTATCGGCTTGCCGGGACCGGTAAGATGCTTCTGTCCTGCAAAATCATCCAGTGAATGCGGACGCATGCGCTCAGCAAGAGGCTGGAATTTCGCCTGCTCCTTAGTTTTTTCTTTTATCGTATTTTCGCTGCCGAAGAGATCCAATTATTATGTGTTGTAAGGCAATTTTAACCATAATACCATAAACAAAAAAGGCAGGTTTAATACCTGCCTTTAGGTAAAACAACTTAAGAACTACTTAAGCAGTATCATTTTTTTGGTCTGTGCAAATTCGCCACATTCGATCAAGTAATAATAAACACCGCTTGAATAGTCTGAGGCATCGAAATCAATTTCATATACGCCTGAAGTTCTGTATTCACTCAGTTCATAAATTTCTTTACCAAGTATATCGTAAATCCTGAAGCTGAGCTTTCCTGCATTTGGCAGATCAAATTTTATCTTTGTTGATGGATTAAACGGATTTGGATAATTCTGATAAAGTCTGAAAGCGCCGGGAATCTGCGTACTTAACTGATTGATCCCGATATAGGCCAAATTGTATTTGAAGAGCCTTCCTTTATTACCGGCTATCCAGACGCTGGTGGTATCAAAACCATCCATACCACCAAGAGAAATACTATCGGCGAATGGATATGTAATCCGGTAATGCCATGAGTTACCGGAATTCGTGCTGACGCCAATGGAATATGGGCCGCTTACAAAGAACAGCGGGGAATTTGCAAAGCATTGAAGTTTATAAATGCTCATGGAGCTGTCACGGGAAATGATGCTCCAATTTTGCCCGCCGTTGGTGCTATTCCACAATCTGAATTTATTACCAACACCATCGGCTAAATAGCCGGTACTTGAATTTACAAAGCATGAGCTTGTACTATAAACTCCCATTGAATCAATAGAAACTGATTGCCATGGGTTATCCAGTCCACCTGTAAGCCGGTAAAAATTATTGTCATCCTGAAACGAAACAAAATTTGTATCAAATACTGACATGCAATGATCTACCAATGCTGTAGTCCTTGGAGTGTTTAATGATCTGTACCAGTTTAATCCGCCATTTCGGGTAATGAAGAAGCCGGCAGTATCATTAGATGGTGGATTGAGAGGATCTCTCAGAAATACTCCGGTATTTGCATTAAAGAAATGAATTCCGTTGATCCAGTAGGGCTGGCTGTACGTTTGCTCCACCCAATTTATGCCTCCGTTAGTGGTGCGAAAGATCTGACCTCCACTGAAGGCTCCTCCTGTTACCCATGCATTATTTTCATCAATTGCTGCAATGTGGTAAAACTGAACGGCAGGCAGCCCTGTACCCGCAATGATCCAGCTCACTCCGCCATTTGTAGTTCTGACAACCGTTTCACCGCTTGCCCAGATGATATTTTGATTTACCACACAAACATCACTGAATCGGGATTGGACGGGTGTTTGGTATGTTTGCCACTGCGAAATTGATCTTGAAGCAAAAATCTGAAACATAAAAGAAATTAGAACCAGAGTATGAAAGAATGACAATTTTTTCATGACAGTTTACTTCTTAATTTAAACAAACGCTAAGTGAATTTATTCAAGAAGAACAAAAAGGCTAAAAATTATCTATATACAACTTTGTTAATTTGTACGTTTCTTCAAGTCCTTTTATATGAGTGCGTTCAACACCATGTGAAGCCGATACTCCCGGCCCTATCAAGCCAACACGCACATCATAACCGGCGGCAAGCGCTGCACTGCCATCTGAGCC
>JAUQWT010000334.1 GCA_030835005.1 Ignavibacteria bacterium
TTATACCGGCGGAGAGTGTGATGACACTGTATGGGAGAAGATCTATTCATCCAAAGATACCGAGCACAGAAAAAACTTCATCCGCGCTCTTGAGTGCTGGGCAGAAAGCTTCCTGCTGCATCTTGATGATAGTCCGGCAACATCACTGCTGGTATTAGACCGCTCTGAGCTTGACGGCAATGAAGCAGTTCGTGCCGAGGTAAATCCCGAGCCAAAGACGATTTCCCCGAACTATACATATGAGCGCGCGTCTAGCCGCGAGTATGATGAAGTTCCGTTTTAATGTTATAAATTGAATGGAGCACCTTTGCCTGTATATAAAAAAAGCGATCATGGTGGGATCGCTTTTTTTGTAGGTCAAGCAATGAGATTGCTTTGCTAGCAAATATAATCAATTAAGATTCAAATAGGCAGGTTCAGGTTCTTAGGGGCTAAAGCCCTGATTCTTCTTAGTCTTCTATCCACGACCTAAAGGTCGAGGCAATTATACGTAAAGGTCGCGTCTATGAGATCTTATCTGTCATAAGCGAACAAGGGGGCATGCCCCTTGTTCATAACAATATCAAATGCGGCAAATTAATTTACTTCGAAGCTTTTTCGATGTATGATTTGAGGGAGCTATCAAGCGCCGGTTTTTGGCCAACTGCTGTCTGCCAGTCCTTAAGCGCATTTGGTTTATCCAGTGAGTTGAAATAAGAAAAACCTCTGTTCACGTAAGCATCTGTGAAGTTAGGATCAAGCTCGATTGATTTAGAATAATCGTTAATCGCTTCGGTGAATTTTTTCAGGTTCTGAAAAGCAAAGCCGCGCGCGTTATAGTTAGAAGCGTTTTGAAGCCCCAGCTTAATCGCCTTATCAAAGTCCTCAAGCGCAAATTTGAACTGGTCAGTGTTCAGGAAAATATACCCGCGGTTAACGTATGCATCGCCAAGATTAGAATCCAGCGCTATGGCCTTGTCGTAATCGGGGAGCGCATCAAACATCCGTTTCAAATTGGCATATGCATATCCGCGTGTGTTGTAATAAACTGCACGGTTTGGATTCAGCTCAATAGCTTTAGTGAAATCATTTACGCAATTTTCGAATTTACTCAGGCTTAGATAGGAAAAGCCGCGGTTTGAATATGCATCCTCGTATTTTGGATTCAGTTCAATTGCTTTTGTGTAATCTTTAACTGCAGTGGTGTAATCTTTCAGCAATGCATAAACATATCCCCTGCGGTTAACGTAAACAGCGTTCTTCGGATCTTTCTCAACCGCTTTTTCGTAATCATCCATAGCCTTGCCGTTATCGTTAAGCGTAATATATGCAAATCCCCTTGCGTCATAAAATCTTGCGCTATCGGGAGAAATATCTATTGCTTCAGTCAGATCAGCGATGCCTTTTTGCAGGTCATTTCTGGAAATGTATAGTACTCCTCTTTGATACCAAGCTGTCTGGTTTTTCTTGTCAATCTCAATAGCAGCCGAGTATTCCGTTATCGCATCATCAAGTTTGCCTTTGTTCTGAAATTCAACACCAGTTTTGAGATGTTTGGACGATTCTTCGGGGTTTCTTTGGGTACAGCCAAATAATGTAAAACCTAAGAGTATAATAAATAAATAAGTTAATTTGTTCATATTTCGTTGATTATTAGAATATTATATAGTAAGTTTAAAGAATTAAAGAAACACTTGTAATACCGTAATAAAGTTAGAAAGAAAATGAAAAACCATATAAAATTCACACTATCTCTAGTTATCCTATTTTTGCTTGTAATAGCGTGCAACAGCGATAAATCAAGCAAAGACAAAAAAACAAATCAGAAACAAACCAAAGATACAGTTAAGATCAACGAAGACCAGTACAGAATGGATGAAGTTTTTACTGATAGCAAAGACCAAATAATTGATCTTATCAAGGGACCCGCTACTTTCATAATCAAATACGAGGGAGATGGTAAGTTTCTA
This sequence comes from Ignavibacteria bacterium, assembly GCA_030835005.1. GTDB lineage: Bacteria > Bacteroidota > Ignavibacteria > Tepidaquicellales > OLB5 > OLB5. The sequence continues at coordinate 1,950 of JAUQWT010000334.1, forward strand.
TGTAACCTTAAAGATGCAGACGGCACAATAATTGAAACACTTGCAAATGTTACAGGCAAATACAGCGGCAAGAAAAAAGTGGACATCCCCGAAACAAAAGCTTATGTGCTTGATGTAGAAACCATTGGCAGGTGGTCGGTTTACAGAGAGTAGTGCAAACTCCTCACCTGCATGGGGAGTTATTTGATTAACGGCCTTATCCTGTTGATCTTGGGTCTTAGCTCAGGTTCATAAGCACTGTTTAACGCTATAGCTTGTTCCCAGTCTCTGGCAGCTTCTTTGAATTTTCTCATTGCAAGATATGAAGTCCCGCGGTTGTAATAAGCTTTTGCAAGCCTCACATCTTTAACTATAACTGTATCGTACTCCATAATGGCTGAGTCAGGTTTGCCGAGTATATCATAAATATTCCCTTTATTGAAATTTGCAATTGTGTCATCGGGCTTGAGTTTCAGCACCATATTGTAATCATACATTGCAGAGTCATAAATCTTAAATCTCTCGTATGCATTTCCGCGGTTCATCCAGCCTGAGTGATTCCCCGGATTCAATTTTATATACTCATTATAATCTGATATTGCATCACGGTACATTTTTATATTCTGAAAATGATTCCCGCGGTCAAGATATGGACCCGGCAATAGCGGTTTCTTTCTTATCAGCTCATTCAATTCCTGGAAAGCCTGTGTATTCCAAACTTTATAAATACTATCCCTCGGTATGCTGTAACCCCTGTGAAAAGAATCAAGCGTATCCTTATAATCAAAACTTCCCGTACCATAAATATCAGTGCTGTCTCTTCTTCTTATCAGGTTAGAATCGATAAGCTCACGGATAATTTTGTCATACTCTACCTGTTCAAGGCTGTCCTTTTCTTTTTTCAGTTCCGTCTCACTTTTTTTTGTACAACCTGTAAAAGTCAGCGCTGCAGCTGCAGCATAAATCAGTACTATTGATGTGATGATCTTGGTCATAAAACTCAGTTTTGTTGGTTATATTTCAAATATATTGAATTAGATGCTTACTTTTGGGATAAAAATTCAGTACAGCAAATATTAGCTAAAATAGGTTAGATTTACATACCATGATAACGGTATTTGATTTAGCTAGTAAATCATGAACTACTTTGTTTTCTTAACTTTTCTAATGTTCTTGTTCTTAAGCATTGATTCAGCCCACAGCTTTTTCTTGTACTTTTGAATCTTAACTAAGAGCTTTTTGTTTCCGGCTGCAAGAATCTCGACTGCAAGCAATCCCGCGTTTTTGGCACCTCCAATGGCAACAGTTGCAACAGGTACTCCTGCCGGCATTTGAACAATTGAAAGCAGTGAGTCTATTCCCTCAAGCGCTTTGGTACGGATAGGCACACCTATGACAGGAAGCGGAGAGTGAGCAGCAGCCATACCGGGCAAATGAGCAGCGCCCCCTGCTCCGGCGATGATCACTTTGATCCCCCGCTTATGGGCAGCCGATGAGTATTTCGCCATGAAATCCGGAGTGCGGTGTGCCGAAGTGATTTTCATTTCGTATGGAATGCCGAATTCTTCGCAAACATTTGCAGCTTCCTGCATTGTTGGAAGATCAGAATCGCTTCCCATAATAATGCCGATTATTGGTTTCATAATAATATTAATTGAACATTAATTTCTGATGAAAAGTTTATGATGCTTTGGAACCTCACCCCCCAACCCCTCTCCTGTGAGGAGAAGGGGAGAAGAGCGATAAAGTGAAAGTCTCTTCAACTCAAATTATAGTATTTTTTTCCGCCCGTTTTGCTATTTTCAAAATCTTTTCTGCGTCATTGCCAATAACAGTAATATGCCCCATCTTTCTTCCTATTCTTGA
>JAUQWT010000335.1 GCA_030835005.1 Ignavibacteria bacterium
GAAATGCATTTGAATCCTTAAATATTTGCAGAATATCTTTTTCGTTCAATTCAATTGGCTTAATTTATAGAATTACTTTATGTACGTGTTTTAGTTCTTTTGATAAAAATCTCTGGCTTACTTCCTTGAATTTGTGCGGCAGGTCAGATACATAAAAAACTGAATGATTCTTTTCAGTCATTCTGTGAGAATTCAGTAGCCCCTTTTTGCTCAGAATCCGGCTGACTTCCTTTGCCGTTTCTTTACCTGAGTCTATCAATTGAACCTTTTTTCCCACAGATTTCTGAATTACATCCTTAAGCAGGGGATAGTGAGTACATCCGAGTATAAGGGTATCAATTCCTTTGCCATTCAATTTCTTAAGGTATTCGTCAGACACCATTTGAGCAATTTTATTTTTATTCCAGCCGTCTTCTGCAAGATGAACAAAAAGAGGGCACGGATCCTGAAGAACATTTACATCAGCTTTGATCCTTTTTAGTGCTTTTTTATATGAATTTGATCTGACAGTTCCAATTGTTCCTATAACGCCTACTTTCCCAGTTTTTGTTGTTTCAATTGCTGTTCTGGCTCCGGGTTCTATAACTCCAATTATCGGAATATGGAAATGACGTTTCAATGTTGGCAGCGAGACTGATGAAGCTGTGTTGCAGGCAATAACCAGCATCTTGATCTTCTTCTTCATTAAAAAATATGCAACCTGTAAAGAGTAATGGATTATAGTTTCTTTAGATTTATTGCCGTATGGCACTCTACCTGTATCACCAAAATAAACTATTTTTTCATTCGGGAGAAGCTTGTTAAGTTCCTTCACAACAGTTAATCCACCTACACCGGAATCAAATACTCCAATCGGGCGGGAAGCTTCATCATTGTTAACAGGAATTCTAGTCATCAGTATTTTTCAATATTATTGCTGCTTGTTTAATGGATGAATGATCTTTTGAAATTCTGTTTTGTAATCAAAATCTTCTGTTTGAAAAGGACAAATTTCTTCTGTCAATTTCTGATCCTTGTTTCCTTTTGCCGAATGACAGGGCTTGCAGGAATTTTCATCCCCTTTGATACCCCCATTGCTTTTGAATAAGTCTTCATTTTTCATTATCCATGCAGGTGAATATTCTGAGCCAGCTCCATGGCATGACTCGCACCCGATACCCTCTCTGATATCGTAGTCAATTGCCTTGGGGGTTCCTTCAAGATGAAACTCGGTAGTATGACATTTTAAACAAAGCCTATTCTTTGCAGGTTCTTCAATGTTACTTTTAATTGCAAAATCCACTGATTTAGCTGAAAGAAGCGTTTGATATGCTTCTGAATGCCTTGAACGTTTCCAAACGACTTGCTGGTCGCCGATATTCCTAAGCTGGTGGCACTCGCCGCATTTGCCTGATCCTGTTAAATGTATAATCTCAGCTTTTGGTTCAAGAGCATTTTTCAGAAAATAAAGCAAAGCTGCAATGAACATTACAAATATTAAGTAAGAAATATACTTCATCAATAATCTGAGTATTCTTTTACTTCGGTTATTGATGACCCGAATAGCGTATTTATTTTGTTCTTAACGGTTGACCGCCTGTCATTTGTAATATATACATTTCTCGCGTTCTCAATAAACCGTTTTCCAAAATTCTTTTTTGCCTCAAGTTCTCTTATTGTGTTTTCAATATTCCACAAGCGCACATTTATCCCATGAAGCTGATTTTTCAGCTTCAATATCTCGGGCTTGTTAATCTTGTTCTCCTTAATCATCACAGATAATGATCTTTGCAGAAGCTTTAACTCATTGTTTATATATCGAAGTTTGACTTTGTCACTGATCCTGGTTTTCTTGATTTCGAGGATTGTAATCTTATCGATCAGTTCGCCCGCAGAAACATGTATTACAGCATTCATTACTTCAGTTCCTTCTTAATACTGCTGATTATCATATTAAAATGACCGGGGTTGTTAACAAAATCAAGTTCATCGGATTCTATTATAAGCAATTTGCCCTGGTCATAATTTCTGATCCATGAAGTATAACTGCGGTTAAGCCGCTCAAGATATGAGCGCTCAATGCTCTTTTCAAACTCCCTGCCTCTTAGCTTAATATGGTTTACCAGGGTTTTCAGATCTGCCTTAAGATACACAACAAGATCGGGTGCCTTAAGGTAAGAGACCATTTCATAGAAAAGAGCGCGGTAATTATTGTAATCGCGTTTTTCCATCCTGCCCATTAAGTAAAGATTGCGCGCGAATATCTCTACATCTTCATAAATTGATCTATCCTGTATAACTGATTTTTTTGAATTGATTATCCTTCTATGCGCATTGAACCTGTGCGAAAGAAAATACACCTGGAGCTGAAAGCTCCATCTTTTCATATCCCTGTAAAAATCTGATAAGTAAGGATTATTCTGAACTGATTCAAAATACGGACTCCATCTGAACTCATTTGCGATCATTCGGGTGAGGGATGATTTCCCCGAGCCGATATTACCAGCAACCGATACGAAATACTTCTTGCCTTGTTTCATACTAATTTCAAAAAAAAACCGTTAATCTCTGAAGTTTAACGGTTCTATGAGTGTCATTTAAGTAATGCGGTTTACACAATTATTTATAGAATGCGGTTTAATCCTTTTCCTGCTGAGATGGTGCCTGTTCAATCATTGGTTCTTCTTTTTTGAGCGGTGCAACTATTTCAGGGGAGATCCTTTCTTTGATCTTGGTAGCTGACTTTCCTTTCAGGGTCCTGAGGTAGAACAGTTTCGCGCGCCTTACTTTCCCTTCTTTCAGTTTCTCTATCTTTGAAATGATAGGTGAGTGAATCGGGAAGATCCTTTCTACACCAACTCCGTTAGATATCTTTCTGACCCTGAACGTCCTGCCAATGCCTGAGCCTTTTATGCCCATTACGATACCCTGGTACTGCTGAATTCTTTCTTTATCGCCTTCGATAACCTTTACATGCACGTTAACCGTATCACCTGACTGGAACTGCGGCAAGTCGGTTCTCATCTGGGCTGCTGTAACTAAATTTATCTTGTTCATTTTATTTCCTTATTGCTATTACTTATTATTTAATTTTTTCTTTCTTACTTTATTGTACTTCTTTAAACCTTTTTGCTCGCGCCAGGCGGCAATATCTTTATGGTTGCCGTTTAACAAAACTTCCGGTACCCTCATGCCTTCATATTCGGCCGGCCTTGTATAAACAGGGGAGTCAAAACCTGATTCCACCTGGAATGAATCTGTTAAAGCCGATTCACTGTCATTCAAAACTCCCGGTATCAATCTTACAACTGCATCTATCAAAACTGCCGCGGCTGTCTCGCCTCCGGTCAATACATAATCACCAATTGATATCTCCTTTGTTACAAACTTATCTATAACCCGCTGGTCTATGCCTTTATAATGGCCGCAAATTATTATCAGATTGCTTTTTAGTGAAAGAACATTTGCTTTTTTCTGGTTCAGCTTAACTCCTTGTGGTGTTAAGTATATGACCTCGTCATATTTTCTTTCGCTCAAAAGCTTTTGCATGCATCTGAAGATCGGTTCGGGTTTAAGAACCATTCCTGCTCCTCCGCCAAAAGGGGAGTCATCTATTTGCCTGTAATTGCCATCGGCAAAATCTCTCAGGTCGTGAACAATAATTTCGGCAAGTGATCTTTGCTGAGCCCGTTTTAGAATGCTTTCATTCAAAGGTGAATCTAACACTTTCGGAACAGCAGATATTACATCAATTCGCATTATGAAACCTTCAGCCCGGTTGATTTCTGATAAAAATTAAAGAACGTTTTCTAATGCTTTTCAAAACTCTAATAAATTACTTCTACTATTGATGCAGCATGAAAATTTTTGAGATGCATATGCCCGTTCATAACTATAATTTTCGCAGTATGGAAGTTATCAGGAAGATCTGCAGGGCCGTCAACTCTATACAACGAGCCGGTTACATCCCTTACGCTGAAACTAGATGACCCGGAAGATTGATTTACATCTATTGGTAACTCTTTTGCCAGGTAAACTCTAACTTGCAGATTCCTCTGATCGTTTGTATCCATTTTCGAAAGATCCGTCAATTCATCACCTGTAGAAATCATAAAAAGGTTGAAAAAGAGAATTCCCAGAAAGATTACCAGGACTCCGGCAACAATAAGTTTTTTATTTATCATAAAAATCTATTTTAATAATAGACTAAACTGAAATGACTATTCAAAAAAATTATTTTGCTTCTTCAATTTCCAGGTGCCCGCTCTTGTTATGTTTTGCCGCAAACGCAGTAAAAAGAGTGCGCATGGATTTGGCTGTCTTCCCTTGTTTCCCTATGACCTTACCAAGGTCATCTTTAGCAACATGAAGTTTTAATGTGATCCTGTTTTCCTCAACCAATTCATCAACGCTCACTTTTTCAGGCTCATCAACTAAACTCTTGGCAATGTATTCGATAAATTCTTTCATAAGCATCCCCTTGATTTTATTTATTAGAATATTATTTTGGATGAATAAATCTATTCTATCAAGTTAGCGGGGACCGGTAGACCCATCTGCTTTGGGCCTTGCTCATACAGAGTTTGTAACTTATGCTGCAGGCTGCTCTGCCGCCGGTGTTTCTGTAACCGGTGCTGTAGGTGCAACTTCAGCCGGTTTTTCTGCCGCTTTACGCTTCTTCTCTTTTCTTCTCAGCTTCTTATCGTGTATCCGCTGTAACTTCGATTCCTGCAGTGATTCCCACTTGGAGTGCTCTGCAGCTATCTTTGTTTCATCTGCGCCTTTTTTATCTAAATGATGTTTAAGCATCAAACCTTTGTTCGAGAGCAGGTTCCTGACCGTTACTGTTGGCTGTGCGCCTGATTTAAGCCAGTATAAAGCCCTGTCTTCAAGTATTTCTACTTTTGCGGGATTCAAATTGGGGTCATATTGACCAATAGATTCAATGAATCTTCCGTCTCTTCTTGCACGGGAATCTGATGCTACAATCTTGTAAATGGGAGCTTTTTTTCTTCCCATTCTTCTGAGTCTGAGTTTTACCATTTTTGTTTTCCACTCTGAGCGAAGTGAAGAGCCTATTCATATAGTCTTCCTAAGCCGTGTTGAGTTATTTTTTTATTTATTTATAAATTCGTTGCTAAAAAAACTGGATCCCTCACTTCATTCAGGATTAAAGATTACTTCATACTGAAATTTGCGGGAAGTCCCATGTTGCGAAGCATGTTTGACATGCCTCTGCCTTTTTTGAACTGCTTTATCATCTTCTGCATGTCATAGAACTGCTTTATGACACGGTTCACATCCTGAATTGTTGTGCCGCTTCCGCCTGCAATGCGTTTTCTTCTTGAACCGTTTAGCAGGTCCGGATTTTCGCGCTCGCGGAAAGTCATAGAATTAATAACAGCCTCAACCTGTTTGAGCGGCTTATCATCAATTTCTTTGCCTTTCATCATTCTGTCTGCGCCGGGGATCATTCCCATAAGCTGCGAGAGCGGTCCCATCTTTTTTATCTGCTGAAGCTGGTCCAGGAAGTCCGCAAAATCAAACTTATTGCCTTTTAGCTTCTCTTCAAGCTTTGCGATCTTCTTCTCATCAAGCTCATCGGGAAGCATGGTTGTTGCTTTTTCAACAAGTGACTGAATATCACCTTTGCCAAGTATCCTAGAAGCCATTCTATCGGGATAGAACGGCTCGATAGCTTCAAGTTTTTCGCCGATACCAACAAACTTAACGGGCTTATCAACAACTGCCCTGATAGAAAGCGCAGCGCCGCCGCGGGAATCACCATCTAATTTTGTGAGAACAACACCGTCGTAATCCAGGCGGTTATGGAATTCTTTTGCCGTGTTAACAGCATCCTGCCCGGTCATTGCGTCAACAACAAACAATATTTCGGCAGGCTCTAATTTACTTTTTAACTGCTCAACCTCGCGCATCATCTCTTCATCAATTGCTAAGCGACCGGCTGTATCAACAATAAGCGTATCCTTAAAATTCTTCTTGCAGAAATCAACTGCCGCAAGCGCGATCTTAACGGGATCTTTTGAATCATCGGAATAAACCGCAACATCAATTTGCTCGCCCAGCATTTTTAGCTGGTCTATAGCTGCCGGACGGTAAACGTCGCATGCAGCAAGAGCGGGGGAGCGGCCTTTAGACTTTAAGTACTTTGCAAGCTTTCCGGAAAAAGTTGTTTTACCGGAACCCTGCAGGCCAACTACCATTATTACCGAAGGAACGGAGTTTGAAAACTTTATATCAGTTTTCTTTTCGCCCATTAAGAGGACAAGCTCGGCCGTAATTGTATCAATCACAATTTTGCCCGGGTTGATACTTTTAACTACGTTCTTAGCTAATGCTTTTTGCTTTACATCATCAACAAACTGTTTAACAACCTTGTAATTTACGTCGGCATCAAGCAATATCTTGCGCACTTCGCGAAGGAATTCATCAATAGTAGCCTCGGAAACCTTGCCCTTACCCTTAATGAACTTAAATACTTTATCGAACTTACTGCTTAGATCCTCGAACATTGATATCGCCCTCGGCGAATGTATTGATTATCAAATAAAATAATGCTTTAAGGGAATATGATCCCTGCTTAGATATAGAAAAGCCAATATTAAACGAAATTAACCTGTAAAAATAACGAATTTTTTGATAGTAATCAAGGTTTTACAGGTGACCTGCTAGAACAGCAAGACGATCATGATTCAAAGGCAAAAGCTCTAGCCGCTGACCTCACTCCGGCCCCTCTGCTGGTCCCGCAAAGCAGAGGCGCGGGACGACAAAAAAGCGTCGGAGGAAAGGGGTGAAAAGAATTAATCTTTGTGTGTTCCCCTCTCCTTTTAGGAGAGGGGGTTAGGGGGTGAGGTTTAAAACTAACTCAGTTCAGCATATCAATTGAATATCTCGTTTCTTGAGTCCAAAATACATTTTAAACGATT
>JAUQWT010000336.1 GCA_030835005.1 Ignavibacteria bacterium
TTCATATTCCCCGCCCGCATTAAGATCAACTCTTTTTGCAAGCTGGTGAGTAACATCAAGCCTGTATTTGGAGTACAGTTGAGTGGTTTTAGTGTTAAGAACTCCGTACACGACATCATCAACGTGATTGCTGTATGAAAGACCCATGCTGAAATATGTACCGGAACCTATCCCGGCTGAATATTTAATATTAGAGAATACGGTCTTGGAACCGGAGTTAAAGAATCCGTCATAAGAAGGTCCGGCGTTCCTGACACCGATCTTATCTTTGCTGAAGTCAAATATTGCTTTTATGTTACTGCTGGTCGAAGGTTTGTACGCAAGCGAACCTCCTATTCCCTGAGCAAGGGGAATGGGGTCATATTGCTCTGTAAGGTAACCGTTAATTTTGAAGTATGGTTCTAATATAGTTTGACCTGCATCAACAGTTGCCCCGAACTTTTTATCTTTGGAAAGATACACTCCCGAAAGTCCGATATTTGCAAGCCCCAGCCATGCAAATGCTCCGGTACCCTGCGGCATTTCATATGTCTTCAGATCAAGGACCGCGGAAAGTACATTTCCGTATTTTGCTGAAAATCCGCCGCTTGAAAAATTGATTCCCCTTAAACCCCAGGGATTAATAGTTGTATATGATGAGGTGTTAAAATCATCATCAAAAATAAACGGATTGTACAGTGATGCCTGGTCAAGAATCGTAAGAACTTCGTTTGCATCACCTCCGCGTACAGTTATCCGGCTACCTTCATCTATTTGGTTGGCACCGGGGAATGTAGTTATAGCTCTGAAAAGGTCGCCATCGCTTCCGGGAATTCTCACGATTTCAAGCGGAGTAATGGTCACTTGTGACTGCTGCCCTGAAGTAAAAGAACTTGCAGTAACAAGTATCTCTTCGGTCTCAACTTCTCCTTTTTTAAGTTTGACATTCAGTTCAATATTTTTCCCGGGCTCAATTACCAGTGTCTGCCGTTTTTCATTGTACTCATAAAAAGTAAACAGCAGGTTCTGTGACCCGGTTTTGGAAGTCTCGAATTCATAATAGCCGGCTGAATCTGTGGTAGCACCGTCAATACTGCCTTCTATCACTACATTTGCCCCGTTTAAGGGTGCGTCACCTTCGCCGGTGATCCGTCCGGAAATTTTCACATCCTGAGAAAAAACCGAAACTGAAAGAAAGATCAATAAGAATGAATAAGCCGCTCTGATCATCATTTTTAATTTTTGATTTTATTTATTTATCAATTTTTGATACTCTCTTTCGGTAAGGGAATCTTTCAATCCGGAGTAGGCGCCGATATAATTGAAAATAATCCCTATTCCCCAGCCCATAGTTACAAAAGCCGGCCAGGGGAAACTGTAATCACCGCGCTTCAAACCGCCGAATGCCCACATCCCCCATAAGAAGATGTTAACTATTGCGTAGACCAATAAATGTTTCTTGAATTCAACTCTTTTCCTTGCGGCTTTCCAGAGTTTTTCATCCCTTGGTTGTGTATTATTTGTATCCATTTTATTTTTTCTTCTTTGATTTTTATTTTTTTACTTTTGCCTTTTTACTTTTGTTCTTAATTTATTGTTTTATAATGCTTTCTAACTTTTTTATGTATTCTTCAAACGCTTTCTTCCCTGTTTCCGTTATCCTGTATCTTGATACGGGTTTGCGAAGAATGAACTCCTTGCTGACTGAGATATAATTGTGTTCCTCAAGCTTTTTTAGGTGCACACTCAGATTTCCGTCTGTGGCGTTTATTTTATCCCTGATGAAAGTGAACTCTGCTTCATCAACACTTATTAGAACTGCCATTATCGCAGTCCTTATGCGTGAATGTATGACGTCATCTATTTCCTGGTAATTAAAATCTGTCATTTAGCAGTCTGTAAAACTGAATCTTTCCTGGCGCGAATAAAGAGTAAAACTCCGGGTATGACCTGGAAACATATCATCATTCCGGCGAATATCAAAACCGAATGAATACTTGGGAAAGCAAACAACATCACTGATCCTGCCCACCAGAATATCGAAATCCAGCTTAGCCACTTTATCTGTTGAATGGCTCCGCTTATATAGTAAGTCAATCCCATTACCAAAGAGATCAATGGAAAAATGAATATCGGGTCATATGCCCTTGTAATAGTGCCAACAAAACCAAGCATAAACATGCAAATTCCGGATACGCTCCACAGCTTGCTTAGTAGCCTGCCTGCAAATGTTTTTACCTTAACGCTTTTGCTGAGTCTGCGCCCGATAATAGTTTCAATTATGGAAGCAGATACCATTGTTATGAACCACAGCATACCCTGGCTGTTTCCCGAAGCATGGCTTAGGATCATAAAATAGTTTGCTATCAGCGTACCGGTTACAATTACTCCCCAGTAAATGTAATGCCAGCCGTTATCAATAATTGACCTTCTGCTGTCATCC
>JAUQWT010000337.1 GCA_030835005.1 Ignavibacteria bacterium
ATCATTAGCATGGAAGAACACTCTTCGGGATTCAGGTATATTCATCATATCGCAGAACCTGTTGAACAGTATTTCGCTTGTTCTATCGGATTCGATCGCAAATACTGCATTGTTTTTTCTATCTAGTACCAGGCTCCCGGTTCCTTCAAGTAACAATCCTTCATTTTCATATGGAGAAAGGTCTATAAGCTCCGTAATTTTCCCGCCGGCTGAATCAACAATAGCTTCGAGCATATCTTTATCTCTTTCAAGCCTGCGATTCGGCGTAAGCATCGGGTATAAAATCACCTTGCCTCCTTCGTGAGTTGAAAACCAGTTATTGGGGAAAACCGCATCGGGCAGGTCCTCTTCGGTGTCATGTCCCGCGTGGAAAACATCGATCCCGTTTTGGTTAAGAACCTTAACCATTTCCTTGAATTCTGCAACGGCTTTTTTTCTTACGGCTTCTATATCGTCAACGGGTTTGTTCTGAAAAGTATTTGAAACCGCAGTCTCGCTGTTGTACCCGAAAGTATCAGGGGAGACCATAAGTATTTTGTTTGTTGTCTGTGCCGGCATTTTATTTAAGGCAGCCTTCCTTTCAGCTCAACGGGTTTTGAGCCTTTATTCCTGATGCGGATATTTATCATTTCAACAAATACACTGAACGCCATTGCAAAGTAAATGTAGCCTTTTGATATATGCTGGTCAAAACCTTCGGCAATCAGCACAATCCCGATAAGCAGAAGGAAACTTAATGCAAGTATTTTGATTGTCGGATGCTTATGAACAAAATTGCTGACGGCTTTGGCGGTGAACATCATAAATATAACAGATATCACAACTGCAGTTATCATTACCCAAAGCATATCTGTCATACCTATTGCTGTTATGACTGAGTCTAACGAAAATACAATATCAAGTATCATAATCTGAATTATTACCCCGGCAAATGAAACAGCTTTCTTCTTTCCGCCGCCGGAGTGTTCATCACCTTCAAGCTTATCGTGAATTTCAAATGTACTTTTGCCCAAAAGGAACAAACCGCCAGCAATCAATATGATATCCCTTCCGGAGATATCATTTCCTAATACCGTAAATAGCGGGTCAGTAAGCTTCATTATGAGCGATAGCGAAAAAAGCAGGGCCACCCTCATTAACATAGCAGCGGCAAGTCCAACAAGTCTTGCAGAAGCCTGCTTGTTTTCGGGGAGCTTTCCTGCAAGTATAGAAATGAAGATTATGTTATCTATTCCGAGAACAATTTCAAGCGCAACAAGCGTAATTAACGCAATAGCTATTTCCATATACAAAATCGGTTTTGTGTTAATGCAACATAAACAGAACGCAGCTTAAAAATAAACATAAAAACCTGTCAACTATATTTCATTTTCTTATTAACTTTTGTAATTTTGAAGAGTTAAATCTCACAATTATGTTCGAGCACTCAGCCGCAAAACTGGCTTCAAAGGAAAAATTCAAAAGCAGGGTATTTAAATCCTTGATATTGAGCCTCGGGATATTTGTTTTCTCACTCCTTGTTGGCATCCTGGGTTACCATTTTATTGCAGGCTTAGGCTGGACTGATGCTTTTCTGAATGCCAGTATGATACTAGGCGGGATGGGGCCTGTGGACGTGCTGACCACCAAGGGAAGCAAGATCTTTGCAGGCTTTTATGCGCTTTTCAGCGGAGTGGCATTTCTATCGGGTATGGCAATTGTCGTAACGCCGATACTTCACCGTTTCCTGCACAAATTCCACCTTGAAACTGATGATAAGGAAGCCAATAATTGAATACAGAATTCAAAGCCGTCTTGTTCGATCTTGATGATACGCTTTTCGACCACAGGCATTCATGCCGCGAAGGGTTAAGAGCTGTTTGGAAGCGCTATACATGCTTTCAGGAAATGACGCTTGATGAATTCGAGATAGAGCACAGCAAGCTGCTTGAGAGGATACATTTCACACAGGTGCTTCTTGGGAAGCTTTCAGTTGAAGAAGCCCGGGCAGAACGTTTTAGGCATGCATTCCTGAACAGGGGTATAGAGGTTGACCACAATACAGCCTGCAATGCAGCAGAGATCTACCGGAACGCATATCAGAAAGTCGTGAGGAAAGTCAGCGGCGCTGAACAGCTTCTTAAGACTTTCAAGAAGTCATACAAAATAGGTATAGTAACAAACAACCTGATAGAGGAGCAGGTGCAGAAGCTTAAGAATTTAGGGCTTGACGGTTATGTTGACTCCCTGGTCACATCCGAAGAAATAGGGCATACCAAACCACATCCGCTGATCTTTGAGACTGCGATGAAAAGGCTTGGAGTGACTCCTGCAGAAACTATTATGATAGGTGATTCATGGGAGCACGATATTGCGGGTGCATTTAAACTGGGAATTAAATGCCTTTGGCTGAATTTACATAAAGCAGAATGCCACGATAAATCCATGGCTATAGAAATTAGATCCCTTGAACATCCCGAGTACATCAAATCTCTCATCACTTCGCTTAGACTGAAAACATAGTTTTGTTTATTTGTTTTGAACTTCAAAATGATAAGTTATGAAAACAATAACTTTTTTCCTGCTCATTATATCACTCAACATTATGTCACAATCAGTATTTAATGAGACTTCGCCGCTTGTATCAACATATTCAATCGTTGCCCGCGACCCCGTTACGGGAGAAATGGGCGTTGCAGTGCAGTCACACTGGTTCAATGTCGGAGCGATCGTGGGTTGGGGTGAAGCGGGAGTCGGTGTCATAGCGACTCAGTCATTCGTTAATCCAGCATTTGGTATAATGGGACTCGACCTGCTGAAAAAAGGCAAGTCCCCGCAGGAAGTTGTAGATGAGCTGATAAAGGGAGATGAGGGAAGAGATTTCCGGCAGCTTGCAGTGCTTGATGCAAAAGGAAGAACAGCTTCATATACAGGGAGCAAATGCATTGACGGTGCGGGAAATATTGCAGGCGAGAATTATTCCGTGCAGGCAAACCTAATGCTGAATGATAAAGTGTGGGGAGCGATGGAAAAGGCGTTCAATGAATCAA
>JAUQWT010000338.1 GCA_030835005.1 Ignavibacteria bacterium
AAACAGGAAAGATCTTTCGAAGATTCATTCAAACGGCTTGAAACTATACTTGAGCGGCTTGAAGGCGAAGATTGTTCGCTTGAAGAAACCATAAAGCTTTATGAAGAAGGGCTAACACTTACAAAATTCTGTTATGATAAACTTAGTAATGCAGAGCTGCGAATAAAAGAAATAAACAAGACTACAAAAGGCGGGGCCGAAATTAGAGAATTTAAACAATAATACATTGGAAACAGAATATAAATACCTGGATTCAATTAACTCACCTGCAGATCTCAAAGAACTGAATCTGACTGAGCTAAAAGTGCTGGTTGATGAGATCAGAGATTATCTGGTTGATACTATCTCCAAGATCGGCGGACATCTGGGCGCATCTTTGGGTGTTGCCGAACTAACGGTTGCCTTGCATTATGTATTCAACACTCCTGATGATAAAATAATCTGGGATGTGGGTCACCAGGGCTATATTCATAAGATCCTTACCGGAAGAAAAGAGCGCTTGAAAACGATTCGCCAATATGGTGGTATCAGCGGATTTTTGAAAAGAAGCGAAAGTGAGTATGATGTATTCGGCGCGGGTCACGCAAGCACTTCTCTTTCTGCTTCACTTGGTATCGCAGCCGCAAGGGACTTCCTCAAGAAGAAATACAAAGTGGTGGGGGTTATTGGCGATGGTTCTATGACGGGCGGAATGGCTTACGAGGCGATGAACAATATCGGCCTGTTAAAAAAAGATATTATAGTTGTGCTTAATGATAATAAGATGTCAATTGCTCCGAACGTCTGGAGCTTACATAATTATTTCAATGAATTCCTTTCAAATCCTTCTTATAATAAGTTCAGGAATTACGTTTGGGATGCAACCGGAAAGCTGGATAAAAAGATAGGCGACAGGCTTCGTCACCTGGCCGCAAAAGTTGAAGGCGGATTAAAAGGCGTTGTAACGCCCGGTATGCTGTTTGAAGCTCTTGGCTTCCGTTACTTCGGACCCATAAACGGGCATAATATTGTAAATGTTGTTAAGATATTTGAAGAGATTAAAGATTTCAGCGGCCCGCTGCTTGTTCACGTTGTAACTGAAAAAGGCCACGGCTATAAGCCTGCTAAGAACCATTACCAGAAATTCCACGCATCTACACCATGGGATAAAATAACAGGTGAAGCTATCAAAAAATCCGGAGGAACTGCCCCATACACTAAGATATTTGGTGAAGCGCTGGTTGAAATTTGCAGGGATAATGAAAAAGTAGTTGGTATTACTGCTGCTATGCCTGATGGAACAGGTCTGGATATATTGCAGAAGGCAATGCCCGAAAGGTATTTTGATGTTGGAATTGCAGAACAGCATGCTGTTACATTTGCTGCAGGCATGGCAACAGAAGGATTCACTCCAGTGTGCGCAATTTATTCTTCATTCTTACAGCGGGCGTATGACCAGATCATTCATGATTGCGCAATTCAGAAACTTCCTGTAATTTTTGTTATGGATAGAGCCGGAATTGTTGGTGCAGACGGCCCAACTCATCATGGCTCACTTGATTTAAGCTACATGAGGTGCATTCAGGGAATAGTATTAATGGCTCCGAAGGATGAACAGGAGCTGAGGAATATGCTTTATACTGCTACTATGTTTAAGAAGGGACCAATTGCGCTCAGGTATCCCCGGGGAAACGCTTTGGGAGTAGAAATAAAACCGTTTGAGCTGATTCCTATTGGCAAGGGCGAAATAGTTGAAAAGGGAAGCGACGCCGCAATCATAGCAATTGGCAGTATGGTCGATACAGCATGTAAAACCCGTTCAGCACTTGCAGAGGAAGGCATTGATATTGAAGTTGTAAATGCAAGGTTTATTAAACCACTTGACGGCGAACTTCTGAAGGATGTTTTTTCACGCCACAAAAAAGTTCTGACTCTTGAAGATAACGTAATTACCGGTGGATTCGGTTCCGCAGTACTTGAATTCATGAATCAAAGTAAGATCGATGATGTTGATGTGATAATCCACGGCCTGCCTGATAAATTTGTTGATCACGGGACGCCTGATGAACTATATTCAGATCTTAAAATGGATGTTAAAGGCGTTTCATCAATAATAAAAGAGCTGCTTCTTAAAAAAGAAAAGTCTATAGTTTAGAAATGTGTTTTACTAAATATTGTTAGAATTATTTGAAGGATATAGGTTTAGAAAAATATATTCCGATAGAGACCTTTACAGAACTTCCTCGAAGCAATAATAATACGGCCAGAAAACTGTATGTGGAAACCTACGGCTGTCAAATGAATTTTGCTGATACCGAAATAGTGAACGGTATCATGGGAAAAAATGGATATGACGTTTCGGAAAACATAGATGACTCAGCAATTATCCTCTTAAATACATGCAGTATCAGAGAAAATGCGGAGTACCGGATCTATCAGCGGCTTAATGAATTGAAAAAGTTAAAGAAACAGAATCCAAAGCTTATTGTTGGCATTATTGGCTGCATGGCTGAGAGACTTAAAAGGGGATTAATGACAAAGAAGAGTGTTGTTGATCTCGTTCTTGGTCCGGATGAATACAGAAAACTGCCCTCATTAATTGATAACTTGGTTGATAATGGGGAAAAAGGAATTGCGGTAAGACTTTCCCGCGTGGAAACTTATGATGATATTATCCCTATTCGCAAAGAAGGCGTAAGCGCATGGCTATCCGTTATGCGCGGGTGTGACAAGTTCTGCACATACTGCGTTGTGCCATATACACGCGGGCGGGAAAGAAGCCGTGAAATGGAAGGCGTTGCAAAGGAAGTCAAGAAACTTTGGGATGAAGGATTCCGTGACGTTACTTTGCTTGGGCAAAATGTAAATTCTTACTCAAGCGGCAGTAACGATTTTGCAGACCTCTTAAAGGCCTGCTCACTGGCAGCGCCAGAGATGAGAATTCGTTTTACAACAAGCCATCCTCACGATCTTTCTTTGAAGCTTATTGAAACAATTGCAGAATATGATAATCTTTGTAATTATATTCACCTGCCTGTGCAATCAGGCTCAAACAGAATACTTGACCTTATGAAAAGAGAATATACAATTGAACACTATTTGAGCATCATGAATGATATCAAAAGGATAATTCCTGATGTGTCTCTATCAACCGATATTATTACTGGGTTCTGCACCGAAACAGAAGAAGATCACAAGATGACACTTGATTTGATGAAAGAAGTTAAATATGATGGTGCATATATGTTCAAATATTCACCCCGTGAAAAGACAAAGGCATGGGATATGGGCGATGATGTAGATGAAGAAACAAAAACACGCCGGCTTGTTGATATTGTTGAGCTGCAGAGAGATATTTCTGAAGAAAAGAATAAAGAAACTCTTGGCAAGATATATGACGTAGTAATTGAAGGGGTCAGTAAGAAATCAGATAAAATGCTTTTTGGCAGAACTGACGGCAATAAGACAGTGATTGTGCCAATGAATGGATCATTAACTGGCCAAAAGGTGAAAGTAAAAATAAACAGAGCTAATTCTGCAACATTATTTGGTGAAGTGATCCACAGTAATCAATTGTAATTGATTGTAAACAGTCCTTATTATCATATTTTTTAGTATCAAAGTAAATTAATAATTGAACAATAATAATAAAAATACTGAATTACTGGGCGAGTCGGTTCCAATAGTTGAGCTGAGGGCAATCATTAAACAGGTTGCTCCAACTGATGTTACGGTACTTATCACCGGCGAAAGCGGAGTTGGCAAAGAAGT
>JAUQWT010000043.1 GCA_030835005.1 Ignavibacteria bacterium
ATTTTTGTCTCCCGGCTCAAATGCAGAAGCAAATGCTGTCTCTGTATCGCTAAGTACTATGATATTTCTGATGCCGGTTTGTTTTATTACAGCAGTCTCAAGCTTTTTCCTGTCCTTCTCATATCTTGCCCCTGATATTCCGGCCGCAACTGATACTACTTCTTCTTTCCCAATACCTTTTGCCGAGTCATTAATAATGTGAGCCAGTCTTTTGGCAGATTCATCAAACCCCAGAACATTAAGATTAATTGAAGGATACTTTTTAAGCATCCCCTTTTTTTCCGTGGAGTCAATCGGTAAAATGAATGCTTCGCTTTTTGTAGCGCCGGAATCAATACCGATGACGTATTTATGTTTGTTTGTCAGATTTTCTCAAAATATTTACAAAAATAAGCAAAAATGGGGTAAAAGAACATAACTTAATATTTCTAAATATTTCACACTCTATTATGCAATCTTCTGAAGAATTGCTCTGTTGGTTGCATAGGCCATGAGAAATTTCTCTTTCTATTTTTAAATTAATGCATTATCTTAACTTCAGGAAAATGTACTGAATTTACTGCTCTATCCTGGAACCGAGTTTCTTTCAGCCATAAATTCAAGGAGGATTAAGTGATTTTCAAATTGCAATTTCTTATCAGCATGCCCTTTCGTGTTATCAATACCTCTAAAACATTGTACAGCGTGATTCTTTGGCAGAATGCCTGCTGGTTAGTAATCAATTAATTTCAAAATCTAAAATTTGAAAGGGATAATTATGAAAAAACATTTCTGCTTTTTTGCATTCATTTCAATCTTTATTTTGTCCTATGCAGTTCTTGGACAGGATATTCAATTCAGGCTTAACTGCAGTACGCAATCCTGCGGATTGTCTATGAAGAATCAAGCCGGGGACACTTTGTTTAAGACCTTTGGCAACGGACAAACATACATAAAAACAATTTCAAGCCTTACAGGAAGTTATTTTTCAGTAAACAGAGGAAATAATTACGTATTTGATGTGGGAAATTATTCAAACAGAAACTATGTATCTGTAAACGGTGCTTTGGTTGCAACACTTCTTTTGGCTGATTCCATCGGGACACCAACTCCCGGGGGTGATTTAAAAATAACTCCGTTTGTCAGACTCTTGAATTCAGGGTGCTACACCGGTTCCTGGAACCAATGTTCCGATATCAGGTTGAAAAAGAACATAAACAAAATTGAAAATGCGCTTAATAAGGTTCTTAATCTGCAAGGAGTAACGTATCAGTGGAAAAAAGACGAATATCCTTCGTATAAGTTCGAAGAAGGAAATAAGATCGGTTTGATCGCGCAGGATGTTGAAAAAACATTTCCTGAACTTGTTCGTACAGAAACTGACGGTATGAAATCAGTAAATTATGCAAATCTTTCTCCTGTACTAATAGAAGCAATAAAGGAACAGCAGGGCATTATAAAAGATCTCGAAAGTGATGCTAAGAAGGACGAATTCGAAATTACTGAACTTAAAAAACACATCCGGGACTTGGAGATCGAATTAGCCGCTCAGCAAAAGATACTGAAAGAGATCAAATCGAATTTGGAGGAGAAATAATTTATGAGAATAATTTTAATCCCAATGGTGTTTATTTTGCTGAGCGGGCTGCCTAAGGCAGATGAAATTCACGTTCCGCCCGGTGCATGTATTACACTTCCAGCAGGAGCAAATGTATGCTCTGACACGCTGACAGTGGATTCCAATGCTTGCTTTATAGCTTTTGACTCAAGTAATATCTGCCCTGGAATGGTAATAAGGGGGAACGGATCAATAGTTATTTCAATAGCGCAAATTTCATCAGAGATACCCGGCAGTTTTATACTGCATCAGAATTATCCAAATCCTTTCAATCCTGTAACAAAAATAAAGATTGAAGTTGCCCAACTTGAGAAAAATGCCAGGGTCAAACTGATAATCTTTGATGCTTTGGGAAAAGAAGTGAAGAAACTGGTTGATGAACATTTGCAGCCGGGAGTATACGAAGTGGATTTTGACGGTACGGATCTTCCAAGCGGAGTCTATTTCTACCGTTTCTTTGCAGGTGATTTTACTTCGGTAAGAAAAATGATTCTGCTCAAATGATCTGATCAATATCATAACTGGGCAGCGCAATGATCTTCTTCCCATCCCAAATGATGTTTTGGTTCATTGGTTCTTTCCTTACATCACACTTGGGCATGTTGCATAAAAAGCAGCAGCGTGGATTGCATGGATCTAAA
>JAUQWT010000339.1 GCA_030835005.1 Ignavibacteria bacterium
TTGCCTTTTTATTTTTTACTTCTGGCTGCCTTTAAATTACTTTAGTATCTTTATCCCCGTCGCTTTTATCCGGTACATTGTCTGCGGCCCGGTTATTGCGTTTGGGTCTTTACCTGATTCTTCAGCAAAATGTTTAGCCTGCTCTTCGGTAATTTCCTTTGTCGCAAATTCCCCTTCGATCACTGCGCGTTTATTAGTTATATCCATATCTTTTGGCATAATGAATTTATGCAGCGTAAGTGCCCGGATATAATTTTTTCCATCGGTAATGATTGTCCAGCATCCGCCAGAGCGGCAAAGCTCTGACATTGCGCCTTCAACTACTACTGTTTTGCCTTCGTAGCCTTTAAGATCAGCGAAGATATCCTCAACTTTGATCACTGAACTGCCTGCTGTAATATCTGCTCCGTAAAGCGTGCCATCTGCAAGCTCTTTTGCTACAACCTTATCGCTATCATGCTGAGAATTTATGTTAAGGGTAAATACAAACAAAACAACAAAAAACGGAATTATGTATTTCATTTTCATTTCTGGAATAGTTCGTAAAATGTTTCTTGATTACTTACAAAATTAATACTAATCTACTAAACTTGTAATGTCAAAATTCATTTTGCTGAAGCAGAACAAAAAAAGCCGGACATTTATGCCCGGCTTTCATTCTAAATAGTTAATTAACCGTAATTTATTCTACGGTAACGCTCTTTGCTAAATTACGCGGCTGGTCAACATTACAGCCTCTTAATACAGCTAAATGATAAGCAAACATCTGGAGTGGTATTGTTGTCAATATCGGCGAAAGCATTTCAAGAGTATGAGGTATCTTAATAATGTAATCCGAATATTCCTCACTAGGTCCGTCTGAATCAAAATCAGTTATGGTTATTACAACTCCTTTTCTTGCCTTAACTTCGCGTATGTTGGAAATGATTTTCTCATATGTTGAATCTTTCGGCGCAATAAATATAACCGGCATATTCTGATCTATTAATGCTATGGGACCGTGTTTCATCTCCGCTGCGGGATAGCCCTCTGCGTGAATATAAGATATTTCCTTAAGCTTTAATGCTCCCTCAAGCGCAACAGGGAAGTTATATCCGCGGCCCAAATAAAGCATGTGTTGGCAGAATTTAAAAATTCTGGCTATCTCAAGAATCTGGTCGTTCAATGCAAGTATCTGCTTTATTTTATCGGGTATTCTGAGTAATTCATCAGTGATCTTCTTGATCTCATCATGAGGAAGCGAATTTCTATATTGAGCAATCATTAATGATATTAGCGCCAATCCCGTAAGCTGAGATGTAAATGCCTTCGTCGAGGCGACACCAATTTCAGGTCCGGCGTGTGTATAAACACCGGCATGAGTCTCTCTTGCAATAGTACTTCCAACAACGTTCACAATTCCATATACATCTGCTCCGCGTGATTTTGCCTCTTTCAATGCCGCAAGTGTATCTGCAGTCTCGCCGCTTTGGCTGATAACAAACATAATATCATTTGGATATAAAACCGGATTCCTGTATCGGAACTCTGATGCATATTCAACTTCAACCGGTATCTTGCACATCTGCTCTATCATATACTCGCCAACAAGCCCGGCATGCCAGGCTGTACCACATGCGGAAATAATTATTCTTGGTGCATACTTTAATTTCTCGGTAACGTTTATCAGTCCGCCAAGCTTTACCAGTCCATTATCTTTAATGATCCTTCCACGCATTGTATTGGTAATAGAATCCGGTTGCTCATTAATTTCCTTGAGCATGAAATGCTCATAGCCGCCCTTTTCAATTTCTTCAAGGTCAAAAGTAATTACTTCAAGCTCACGTTCTATCTTCTCATCATGTATTGTCTTAATCTCAAACTTATTCCTTGTAACAATTACCATTTCTCCGTCAAGCAGGTATAGTACCTGTCTGGTATGTGGAATAATTGCTGTCGCATCAGAAGCAATGATGTACTCATCTTCACCCACACCAAGCACTAAGGGACTGCCTCTGCGTGCTGCTATTATTTTATCTGGTTCAAACTTTGAAAGCACACACATTCCATAAGTACCGTCAACCTCAGCAAGCGCTAAGCGGACTGCCGTTTCAAAATCCATGACATTCTTGTAATGCGAGCGTATCAGGTGAACAAGGCATTCAGTATCTGTATCAGTTCTGAACTGATAGCCTTCGCGCTCCAGGCGGGTCTTAAGTACTTTGTAATTTTCTATTATCCCGTTATGAATCACAACGATTTCGTTATTGTCATCAAAGACAGGATGAGCATTGGTATCATTTGGCTCACCGTGAGTTGCCCATCTGGTATGCCCAAAACCTATGTTTGCATCTTTATCATAACCGTTGCTTCCAAGGAGTGCTTCTAAATCGCTTACTTTTCCTGCGGTTTTTCGCACAACTATCTCATTATCAAACATCAAAGCCACGCCTGCAGAATCGTATCCCCTGTATTCAAGCTTCCTTAATCCGCTTAGAATCAATGGAAGTGCTTGTTTATTACCTAAATATGCTACAATGCCACACATAGAATTTTCTTAAATTTTTTTAGATTTTTCTGTTTTTCAACAATAAACATACTATTTATAGGGTAGCTAAACAATACCGTTTTCGCGTTACAAAATACTAAACTCCAAGAATTCTTGACGCAAATCCTGCCCAATCCAATAACAACTGTGGAAAGAAACCAAACAATATGGCAGGAAGTATCAGAATTAACAACATAAATCTGCAGAATGTTTCAATATTTGCAGGATTTCCCGCAATTTCACCGGAAAAAAACCCGAAACCAATAACATAGATTCTGTAAATCATGACAAGCGAGCTGATAATAGATACCCAAACAAGCCATCCTAATCCGCTTGAAGCCAGGGAAGTATAAATAAATAATTTTCCTGTGAAGCCCGCCAGAGGCGGGATACCGGCAATTGATATCAAGAATATCAGGAAAGGAATAAATATCATTGGATTATTCTTACCCAAACCCTTAGCTCTCAAGGAGTTTATTGAAAGAGTTGAGAAATTGTTTTCAATGATGTTTAAACAAATGATCAATCCCGAAAAACCTGCAGTGAAAATTATCGAGTTATATACCATTGCTGTTGTTCCTTCCGGAGATGATGATGCAAGTCCGGCAAGCAATAATCCTGAGTTGCCGATTAACAGGAACGAAATGAATTTCTTCAGGTTATCGATCCACAAAACTGTGATGTTACCCGCAATTATTGAGCATGCGGAAAGTATTGATAAGAACAATTGCCAATTTATACCTGGAGTTAGTTTATATATGTTACCATCTGCAATATATGAATTAGCATCATGAAAAATTGTGAGGTAAAATCTTGTGATAGAAAATATTGCAGTGATAATAACAGGAATTGAAATCAGGCCAAGAACTTTGAGTTTTACTTTTTCAGATAAAGCAGGGAATAAAAAGTTGAACGGAACAATCAGCAGCTTGAACCCGAATCCTGCTGTGACAAGTATTATACCGATAGATAATGTTAATGTATTAAACGGACTAATTGATAAAAACTTGCTCATTGAAACATAACTCAGTGTGCCGTACAATCCATACATAATAGAAATTCCGTAAAGCATCATGGCACTGGCTGTTATACCATAGATGTAGTATTTAAATGCCAATTTCTTTTCCTTTGATATAAGTACATATATGGCAATACTCATTGATTCAAGAAATACAAACGTGAATAACAAGTTAGATGAACTTACTGCCAGGAGACCTGCAATGGGAATAAGTAGTGCAAGGATATGTTCGGCAAAATCAGTTTTAGGATCGAGAAATAGCAGTACAATTACAAGCATTGAAACCAGTATGAGTATTGAACCGGCGATTGAAAAACTATCACGTATCAAAGTACCCTGAAATAATATTAAAGGAGTTTCTGACACTTTCAGGATAGACAATATCAGGGCAACAGATATTCCCGAGACTAATAAAACACAATTGATCTTCTTGTTTTTTATATCAACAATAGACAGAACCATTAATATTTGAGCAGTTAATGCAAGGGTTATTTCAGGCAGAAAATTGTAAAGACTATTAATTATCTCTGTATTCAAGTATTTAATTTTACAATCTTTATGCCTGTATGTTAAAGATGAAGTACCGCCGATCGGACTCGAACCGATACAAAGTTGCCTTTACTAGATTTTGAGTCTAGCGCGTCTACCAATTCCGCCACGGCGGCAGTAAAAATTTTGGATTACAATTATAAGGATTTTAGAAAATAGTTAAAATGAAATAAAATACCACAATTCCCGCTGTTGTTATGACAAGCGTTGTCCTGTAACCGAGTCCGTAAACCTTCCTTATGAGCAGTGCAGCATAATCGGCGGATTCTGAGAAAATAATTTTTTCTCCTGAGGAAGAAAACTTTTCGAAAAACCTGTTTATCCCGGAAACATTACTTAAAAATTCTATTGCAACCGAGATTCCACTTTTTAATGGTGAATAGATCCTAATGTGGACAAATTCCAAAATATCAACGGCTGTTTTCTGTGAACGAGTCGCTTTGCTGATGCTCTCTTTCATTCGGTTATAGTAATCTAATGCAGCTGTATTGAATTTTATCAAAAAAAGTAAGATCAAATAAACATAAAGCATTATAGAAATTATTAAATATATCCAATTATTTGTTATAAAGTTCTCAGGCATCAAATTCACCCTCTATTTCTGCTGAATCGGAATTCTTGAAATAGTTTAATGCCAATAAGCTGCCGGTGATCAAAAGAACCAAACAAATTCCGGAAATAGTAAATATTATGATCTGTCCTTCAGGGTTGAATGTCTTAATACCGGATAATGCTGCAAAGTTGATAATAGGCGCCATCAACATCAAAACGATCCCTAAGAGCACTCTAATTAGCTTTTTATGAGTTACTGCGGTATATACCCCAAGTACAAATACGACTGCCGATATGAATACGAAATGATTTATTCCTGCGTCCATTTTATCCGGCTTGCATGTCCTTTCTCAAAATATATCTGAGAGATGTCAGCAAAACTGAGAATACAAAAACGATCATCAGAACCATAGGTAAATAGTCTGTAAATAATAAAAAGAATGAATTTACACTATAGTTTACCCAAGTAACATGCCAGCGGGTTGAACTTGAAAGGCTTGCAGAAACACCCCCAAGAACAGAAAGAACCATAATTGAAGCAAATTGCATTCCTTTTGGATAATCACTGTGATCATTAACAATTAGATCCTGAACATATTTCGTGTTTGAAAAGATCAGCACAAGTATTAACAATACAGATAGCACAAGTAAACCCATAAGCGCAAATAATTCTGAATTCAGCAGGACAAATAATCCAAAAACTGAAGCCATTAATACAATAAAGGACGTCACGGAATTGATTATTCTTCCGGAGAATGCAGTAATAAATGCTGATGAAATGATCACTGCAGAGAGTATGTAGAAAATGAGATTGAACATTAATTAAGTCTGTAATCTTTTAATATGTAGTAAACTCCTTTTAAAACCGGGGGATTGGTTCTATTCGCTCCCCACTTCACAATTCCAACATCTTTTTTAAACCACATCTCGAAAGCAAAAGTGAAGCCGTCCGTCATATTTAACTTGATACAATTTTCGAAGTTTCGGGTCCATGTCTCAACATTACTTGTATCGGAAGTGATAAAACCATTTAGTATTCCGAATTTCCACTCAAAACCTTCTTTGAAGTTTTCCGGTGCTGGAAAAACCGTTCCGCTTGAACCAAAAATATCACTTGCAATAATTTCTCCATTATGCTTAATAATAAGTGTTCTTTCTTTACTCTCTTTGGTGAAGTAGGGGAATGAGCTGACCTTCAGCTGGATACCGTCTTCAACTTTTTTTACCCCGGATGCTTCAACTGTAAACATTTCTATCTCATTTGTTGGGCCATCACTTACATAAATCCATTTATTCCCATCTTTTAAGGGAAAGTATGTGTTGTAATTGTTGTTGGTCTGCACACTTGACTTCTTTTCCACAGTTCCCTGCTTATCACCTGATGAGTTACAGCCGAAGGCTGTGCTCAAGAGAATTATCAGCAAAATTTGCAGACATGATTTTATCTCAGACATTTATGAACTTTCTTACTCTTTCGATCGAAAGATTCTTTCTGATCTGAACTGCAGATATTAACGCCACGGAGATCATTAATAATATTACAAATATTAATGCCACAGCATTTGATCCGTAATATAAAATGAATTTGAGGAAATAAGTAAAATAAATCACTGCTCCGGAAATACAAAGCAGGAATAGTATCCAAGCAAAAACTTTTACAATAGCAATTTTCCTTTTTATAGATAACTTTGATTTACTCAAGTAAAAATACATGAATTCGGCCAAGAGCCCAACCAGCAGTGAAAATATTATCAACAAAATTTGAGAAAAAGTCAGCATTATCTGTAAAGTTAGCGAAAAATAAATAAAAAAGACAGGTTTACTTACCTGTCTTCAAAATCAAAAAACACTAAGCTTGAAGCTTATGCAGGCTGAAGCTGTGAATCAAGCTTCTGGGCTATAGCCTGTTTAGGAACTGCGCCAATGATCTGGTCCGCAATTTTACCATCTCTGAATATAAGCAGTGTTGGGATGCTTCTGATCCCATATGTCATTGAGACATTGGGATTATTATCAACATCCAGCTTGCCTATCTTGATCTTACCCTGGTATTCGGCAGAAAGTTCTTCAACAAGGGGAGCGATCATTTTGCAGGGACCGCACCAAACTGCCCAGAAATCCACCAACACGGGAATGTCGCTTTTGATAACTTCCTGGTCAAAATTAGCATCTGTAAATTCTAACATTTCTTCTCCTTTGAGTATATAAATTGTTTTGTTATGACTGCTGTAATATAATATTATCTTTACCGAAAATCTCTGTTAAAACTTTTTCAGTGTATTTATCATAATGTATTTTTACATTTTCTAGTTCCAATATACTATCTTTATGTCCGTTCTTAAGATCAATAAAAACACTTGTATCACCGTCTTTTGCCGATAAAATGCTCTTAATTTCATATATCTTAACAGGATCGAAGCTGCCTGAATCAATTGAAATTGTAAGTTTTTTGTTCATGTTTTCTGAGTTTTGTGACTTAACCAGCGGTTTTATTTCATCAACTATCAGCTTTATCGAATTGCCGTTCTCTTCTGCTTTTCCTATGATCGTAACGATCGAATCATCTCTCAGGATCTCCCTATACTGCTCGTAAGTTTTCGGGAAAACAACGCACTCGCCTTGTCCCGTAAAATCCTCAAGCGTAAACACTGCAAAGCGGTTGCCTTTTTTGCTTTGCTTGATCTTTAAGTCACTTATAATGCCGCACATCCTTACGCGCTGCAGTTTGTTCAGGTCGGTTTCACCGCTTTCAATATCAGTTACATCTCCAAACTTCAATGGATTCATCGCAGTTATCTCGTTTTCATAATCAGTCAGAGGATGCGCGCTTACATATAATCCAAGGACCGATTTCTCAAGTGATAGCTTTTCTCTATCGGAAAAATCCCTGTAATCATTGCCAAGCGGCTCAAGTATTACATCTCTAAGCTCTGACTTTGATTTCTCTGTGCCAAATAATGATGATTGACCCTTGTTTACCGTTTTTTTGATTCCGTACCTGTGCATTACTGCCTCATAATTATCAAACAGTTTCTTCCTGTTCATATCCAGGCAGTCAAATGCACCGGCATATATCAGGGATTCCAGCGTTTTTTTGTTCACAAGACGCGTATCAATTCTTGAGCAGAAGTCTATGAAGCTCCTGAAAGCACCATGCTCAGTCCTTTCCTTAACTATATTCTCAACGGCATTTCTGCCAACGTTCTTTATCGCGCCCAGCCCAAAAAGTATCTGATTTTCCACTTTAGAATTTATCGCGAAATCCGAAAAGCACTCGTTTATATTGGGCAGACTTAAAGCGATCTTCATGCGTTTACACTCGTTAATGAGAAGCACCATTTCATCCATATCATCCGAGCGGCAGTTAAGCTGTGAAGTCATAAATTCAAGCGAATAGTGGCATTTCAGGTAAGCAGTCTGGTATGCAAGTATTGAGTATGCAACACTGTGTGATTTATTAAAACCATAATCCGCAAACTTCAGTATCAAGCGGAAGATCTCCTTGGCAATTTTCTTCTGGTAACCTTTTTCAGCAGCTCCTTTTATGAATTCTTCTTCCTGCTCTTTCATCAGCTTTTCATCTTTCTTCCCCATCGCGCGTCTTACAAGATCAGCTTTTGCAAGCGAATACCCTGCGATCACTCTTACAAGCTGCATTACCTGTTCCTGGTAAACAATAATCCCATAGGTTTCGCTCAATACCTGTTCCATATCTTTATGAAGGTAAGTAACTTCCTTTCTTGAATGTTTCCTCTCTATGAACTCGGGGATAAGATCCATAGGACCCGGCCTGTAAAGAGCATTCATTGCGGCAAGGTCATTAATATCCCGTGGTTTCAGCTTGGCCAGGTATTCCCTCATTTTCGGCCTGGAAAACTGGAATACACCAATTGTGTTCCCTCCGGCAAACAATTCAAAAGTCTTCTCGTCATCTAATGGTAATGTGTCCAGATCTATTCTTATTTTGTGCCGCGTTTCAATAAGATCAACTGCCTGCTGAAGAATCTTTAATTCTTTCAGCCCAAGAAAGTCCATTTTGATAAGCCCTGCTTCTTCAAGCATTTTCATATCAAACTGTGTCATGAACTGGTTATCTACCTGAGGAGTTTTTGCAACTGGTACGTAATTTGTTATATCGTCCGGTGCGATAACTACTCCGGAGGCATGCATGCTCGCATTCTTGTTCAGGTTCTCAAGTACCATTGCATATGTAAGAAGTTTCTTTCTTTCTGGGGCCTGGTCAAAATACTGTTTGAACTCGGGAATATCCTTGTAACAATCCTCAAGTGATTTTACTTTGCCAAAAATCGAAGGTATGTATTTAGTGATCTCATTTATCACATCAAAAGGATAGTTAAGTACGCGGCCAACATCCTTCAATACTGCCTTTGTCTTAAGTTTGTTAAATGTGATTATCTGTGAGACTGAACTGTGACCGTACTTTTCTTTGGAATAGTTAATGACCTCATCGCGCTTATCGTCCTGAAAATCAATATCAATATCGGGCATTGAAATTCTTTCGGGATTGAGGAACCTCTCAAACAGCAAATTGTAATCAAGCGGATTGACATTTGTAATTCCAAGCGCGTAACAAACAAGCGAACCCGCCGCGCTTCCTCTGCCCGGACCTACAAATATGCCTTTGCGCTTTGAGTGATTCACAAAATCTGCTACTATCAGAAAATACCCTGCAAAATTCATATCCTTTATTACCTGAAGCTCAAGCATTAACCTGTCGATCTCTGCCTGTGTTACATTCTTTATCTTTTGCTTTAAACCTTCATGTGAGAGTTTCTCAAAATACTCATTGAGCGTGTTTACACCTGATTCTTCCGGAATAGGGAAGTCAGGCATATAGTAAACATTCTTTGGCAGTTCAAGATTACATTTATCGGCAACCTCCAGTGTGGATTTTATTGCCTCGGGGAAATCCTTAAAAAGCGCGCACATTTCTTCGGCGGATTTGAAATATACCTGGTCGGTTTCATATCTCAAATCGCGCTCAAGATCCTTGCCTTCTTTATCTTTCGATAAGTCAGTATTTATATACAGATACAAATTGTGGGGGATATGATGCTCGTGCTTAATATAGTGAATATCGTTTGTTGCTATTAGCTTCAGTCCAAGTTCTTTTCCAAGCACAGGCATGAATTCACGGATCCGCTCTTCGATTTCCATTCCGTGATTCTGTATCTCAAGGTAAAAATCTTCACCGAATATATCCTTATACAACGCAGCTACTTCTCTTGCTGTATCAAGATCGCCCCTCGCTATATGCGAAGAAACAACGCCACCAGCGCAGGCGGATAGGCATACAAGCCCGCTTGAATTCTGGCTGAGTAACTCGCTATCAATACGTGGTTTATAATAAAATCCCTCTGTATGTCCCAACGAGCATAGCTTTATCAAATTCTTGTATCCCTCAAAATCTTTTGCAAGGAGTACCAAATGATCATAATTCGATTTTCTTCCCGAAAGCTTACCAATTGTTTTGCCTGATTTATCCTTGCCAAGTACAGTATCCTGCTCACCCGCCTCAGTTTTGCCTCGCTCAAAGCGAGAGCCTTTTGTGACAATATAAACCTCACAGCCAAGTATTGGTTTAATGCCTTCCTTCTTAGCTTTTTTGTAAAATTCCATTGCGCCGTACATAACGCCGTGATCTGTAAGCGCAAGCGCCGGCATATCGAAGCTCTTAGCCGTTTCAACAAGGCCCTCTATGGTGCAAATAGCATCAAGAAGCGAGTAATGAGAGTGATTATGTAGATGGATGAATTTAGACAATTATTATCATATCATGTAGGGAACGCTCGGGAGTGTTCCTTTATAGCCCTGATTGGGAGCAAAAAATAAAATTAGTGGATTGGATACAAATATACAAAAATTTTATTAGAGTAGGGTTGCAGAATTTTTGGCTTTCGGGACAAAATACTGACGAATTCTCTATTGCCAGCATATCCCATAATTAGAATATTGATTGCCTTCGAAAATTAGTGCAATTAGTGAAATTCGCCTGACTGCTAAAAGCAGTTGGCTAAGCTTTTTATATTCTAGATAGATACGTAAGGCAAGTTTACCTCTTTCGTAATATTGAATTGATTGTAAATATTACATTTACTTAATTGCATAATGTTTTCTGCATAATTTAGATATCTAAACCAGTGGCAAGCGAAAATCAAACAACAATCCCACCCGCGCCCGCTTTATCTAACAAAATGCCCGGCGGCATACCATACATAATTGGCAATGAACTTGCCGAGAGATTCAGCTATTACGGCATGAAGACGATCCTCGTTGTATTCATGACTCAGTATCTAATGAACCGCTCCGGCGCAGTTGAACCTATGAGCGAAGCTGACGCTACTACTTGGTATCATTACTTTGGTATGGCAAATTATTTCTTCCCGATCATTGGAGCAGTAATTTCTGATGTACTTTGGGGCAAGTACAAGACGATCATAACTCTCTCTGTTGTATATGTGCTTGGGCATGTTGCCCTTGCCGTTGATGATACGCGGATTGGGCTATCTATCGGACTTACCCTCATCGCCATGGGTTCAGGCGGAATAAAACCCTGTGTTTCAGCGCATGTAGGCGACCAGTTCCAGAAATTCAACAAACACCTGCTAGAAAAAATATTCGGTTATTTCTACTTCTCAGTGAATCTGGGAGCAGCTGCTTCATCGCTGTTAACACCAGTGCTTCTTGATAATTACGGGCCGCATCTTGCATTCGGCGTACCTGGTTTCCTTATGCTTGTGGCGACCATTGTTTTCTACATGGGCAGGAAGAAATTTATCGCCGTGCCGCCTGTTGGGTGGAAGCAGTATAAAGGCGATGTGTTTTCTAAGCAAGGGAAGAAAGCTATTATTAACCTCAGCATCATGTATGTCTTCATAGCCGTGTTCTGGTCACTCTTCGATCAAACCGGCTCATCATGGGTACTTCAGGCAGAGAATATGGATAAATGGGTAAATCTCGGATTTGTAAAATTCGAGCTGCTGGCATCACAGATACAAGCAATCAATCCTATATTGATCATGATATTCATTCCTTTGTTTACTTCTTCTCTTTATCCGTTTTTGAATAAAATCTTTAGGCTTACTCCGGTAAAGAAAATCATCATTGGAATGTTTATCGCAGGATTCTCATTTGGTCTGCTTGCAATTGCACAATATCAAATAAGCGCCGGAGGCACTCCCAGTATATTATGGCAGTTCTTTGCTTATCTTATTCTCACCGCCGCCGAAGTAATGGTTTCTATAACCGGACTTGAATTCTCATACACCCAGGCGCCTAACAGCATGAAGTCATTTATCATGGGTCTGTGGCTCCTCTCAGTTGCGCTTGGTAACTTCTTCACGGCGCAAGTGTCATCCAATCTGCAGAATTATATACCGATTGGCACTCCAACATATTTTTGGTTTTTTGCGGGGCTCATGCTTTTAACGGCTGTGGCGTTCATGCTTGTTGCTTCAAGGTATAAGGAAGAAAGCTATATCCAGAACCGCGCAGAAAAACCAAAGCCGCTGGCATCATTGGAAATGCTTCCGGATACGGGGGGAGTGGATAATAAATAGAGTGTCTATTTAGATAAAATTTGCGAGGCATTCTTTGCCAAAGCAATCTCAAAAACATGAGGATTGTTTTGTCGCTCCTGCCTGCTGCAGGCAGGTAGCTCCATGCAGAAAAATGAAACCAGAAACTATCTCAATAAATCCTTCTGTTTATCATTTCCTGCTTGACATCTTCAGAATTGATCTGTACAAGGGCAATAATTCCGAATATAAGGCTGGTAATATTAAAAGTAATAATAGTTATAATGTCAAATATTGCCGCAAACCTTATAGCACTATAAGTACCGCTCTTGTTCATATCTTTCAGCCTGTTGTACACGTTGAAGTCTAAAAAACATGCAATCCCGTTTACTACCGGTAATACACCAATCACGCACCCCAGGCCGCAAAAAGCAAAAGTTCCAATTATTGCATTACCCAGCCATACTACCGTACAAATCAGGTTAAGTATTGCCGAAATCAGGAACAGCGTTTTTAAAACATTCAGCTGATTGTTATATTGCATACTCCACTTTAACTATTTTTGCCTTTTTACTTCTTGAAATCAG
Organism: Ignavibacteria bacterium; assembly: GCA_030835005.1. GTDB lineage: Bacteria > Bacteroidota > Ignavibacteria > Tepidaquicellales > OLB5 > OLB5. The sequence continues at coordinate 12,772 of JAUQWT010000339.1, forward strand.
CCAATTGCCGGATTGAAATCCAGCTTTGTTGAGTAGCGGGATGCTTTTGCCTGTCAATATATCCCGGCTTCTTTCAATGATTTCTTGGTCTCTTCATTATTTAAGAATATCAGAGCTATTATTCCAAATACCATACTAACCACATTACCCGTTATTATAGTTACAATATCAAAAATAGCGGTGAACTGAATTGTATTATAAGTCCCGGTCTTGTTCATTCTGTTCAGCCGGTTATATGCTATGAAATCCATAATACACGCAATAACGTTAATGATCGGGATTGCGCCAAACAGGCAGCCAATTCCGCAGGTTATCAGTCCGCCTATGAGCGTATAACCGCTCCAGCCCGTTGCAAAAAGAACATTGAGAATTCCTGAAATGAGAAAGAATATTTTTAACAAGTTCAGCTGTTCGTTGTTATTCATTATTTTGATCTGATAAGAAAATCTGAGTTATAAATTGAAAAAGCGCACTCAAATAATGAATGCGCTTTTAGAAAGAAAAAATATTTGTGAAACGGTTACTTAACTAAATTGAATTTTTCTCCAAACTGTCCGATAAGCGGAAGCGGTTTGGCTTCTCCCTTGGACGCATTCATGATTCCCATGATCAGGAAGATCACCCATGGGATGTAGAGTATCAAACCAATGCCGCAGGTAATTGTACCAAGAATCCCTGCCAGTATGTTCAATATGAACAGTGCAATGCCCTGCTCTGTATGATACATCACGAAGTTGTTCCTTTTCATATCATCCATCAATAACGGAATGAAGAATATCAAATAGGCAAGTATTGCCATTGTTTTGCCGTTATTAACGTCTTCGGGTGTGAAGTTTACCTGTCTTGTTGATTCTGCCATTTATATTCTCCTGTATTTGAAATAATATTATTTTACTAAGTTAAGTTTAGCGCCCCATGCACCAATTACGGGAAGCTCCTTAACTTTGCCGCCAATTGCGTTTAGCAAACCCATTATCCACAGAACTACATAAGCAAGCCACGGAAGAATTCCGAGAATTGATACTACGCATCCAAGGGTACTGCTGATCTGGTTAACAACTATCGTGAGGATCGTCATTACGATATAAATCGCTATGAAAGCTATCCATAAAGCAATTGCCTGCTCAGTATGGAACATTGCAAACTTTTTATCTCTTGCAGCAAACAACGGTACTAAAAAGATAATGTAAGCAAGTATCGCCATCATCTTGCCGTCTTCAATATCTGCCTGTGTAATTGAAGCAACTGCCGGTCTTGTAGATGTATTGTCGCTCATGACTCTCCTTTAGGTTAATTTTATGAAAATGTTAATTGAGTAAAATCTTTGAGTAACCTAATCAGATTAAAGTTACAAAATATCCGGATTTATCCAAAATGGAATTGATTAATAGCTTTGAAACGGGAGGGATTATCTGAAGATTGCTTTTATGCTTCCCCAGGTATCCCTTACACTTGATATAACATGTGTTACAGTAATAGTCTGAGAGTAAACATGGTTTCCGTTGTTATCCACAATTTTCAGTCGGTAATAATAGATCGGTACAGCAGCCGGATTAGTAACATCTGTCTCATCTCTGAAATAATAATATGAATTATTACCTATTGCCGTAATCGTCCCCACATTTACGAAACTGTTTGGCTCAGATGCACTTCTTTCTACCTCAAAACGGTTCAGGTTATCTTCAAAACCTGTTTTCCATTCTAAAAGAATTGAATCTGTTTCATTTTTGCCCGTAAAGTATTGCAGGTCAGTTGCAGCGTATAACAATCCCGTAACTAGCGCTACCAGCACAATTGCCTTAAATGTGTTTTTTAGTGGCTTTTTCATTGGAAATTATTCAAATATATATGCTTTTATAAAGAAATGCAAGTATTTTATCGCTAAATATTGATTAATTTTTACACATTTGACATTCTAGATAAGTAAATCTACCCCATTAGAGCACTTTTCTATTGCTTTCTTACTTTTGCCTTTATAATTTTTACCCGCAAATTATTCCAGTTTCTTTCTGAATCTGAGTGAGCTTAAAAACAAGATCACGACCCCAAAAATGAACAGGGCCAGGAACTGATTATACAATTGCTCAATTCCCACCCCTTTTAGAATTATTCCGCGTACTATTGTTATGAAATATCTTAATGGAATCACATAAGTAATATACTGCACCCACATTGGCATGTTTTCTATTGGGAAAGAAAACCCTGAGAGATAAATCATTGGCATCATCACTCCGAAAAACGATGTCATAGTTGCCTGCTGCTGCGTTTTAGAAATTGTTGAAACAAAGAGCCCCAGCCCAAGAGTTGAAAGCATGAACAGAAGTGCGGCAAAATAAAGCTGAATTACACTGCCCTTAACTTCTATGTCAAACCAGAATCTCATCACTGTAATCACAATAGTTATTGATACAAATCCAAGGATTGAAAACGGAACAAGTTTCCCAATGATTATCTGGTATGGCTTAAGGGGAGTTACTATCAGCTGCTCAAATGTACCAATCTCTTTTTCTTTTACGATTGCTAGTGAAGTCAGGTTTATTGTGACTACCATTATTAACAGCCCAACAATTCCCGGAAGCATGTAAATTCTCGTAACAAGATCGGGGTTGTACCAGGCTCTGGTTTCTGCTTCAATGACAGGAAGCCTCTGTATGATCACGCTCTTTCTGCCGGTTCTTTCAATCAATTGATTTAATATATTTGATGCAAAACTGGTGGTGATACCTTGCGAATATCCCGCTGCTATAAGTGCTTTATTGCCGTCAGATCCATCGAATATTGTCTGAAGATCAGCTGTATTACCGCTTAAGAGATTTCTTTCAAAATCGGGCGGAATGACAATCCCCATCAGTACCTCTCCGTTATCTATTAACTCAGTCAGCTCGTCATAGTCTGTAACATAATAGAGCATTGTAAAATATCCGGACTTCTCATACTTCTCAATAAATTCTCTGCTTGTCGGTGTTCTGTCCTGGTCCCACACAACAGTCTTCACATTTTTCACATCAAGTGTTGCGGCATATCCGAGGAAGATCAGCTGCAAAACCGGTGCCACCAATATTACGGCGAACATTCTCTTATCCCGCTTGAACTGGAGAAATTCCTTCTTTATGAAATTAAGTATAAGGTTCATTATAAGCGCGCCTTTCTTGTCCTTAGCGTTGCAGTTCCAAGCAAAACGAATGCAAATATTGATAAGTAACCGATCTCTTTCCAGAAAGCCTCTAAGCCAACTCCCTTAATAATGATAGACCTAAGGATTATGATATAGAATTTTGCGGGTGTAACATTTGTCAGTATCTGTATAGGCCACGGCATGCTTTCAATCGGAAAAATAAAACCGGATAACATAAATGTCGGCAGAATTGTAGCTATCGAAGAGATCTGGAACGCAACTTGCTGTGAGTCTGAAATTGTTGAAACTAATATACCTATACTAAGCGATGCAATCAGGAAGATCAGCGTTGAAATGAACAATAAGAGGTAACTTCCCTTTACAGTTATCCCGAATACT
>JAUQWT010000044.1 GCA_030835005.1 Ignavibacteria bacterium
TTATTTTACTCAAAAAAGATGTTTATTGTTGTGCGAAACTTTTTTAAAAAAAGCAGGACAGGCATAACTGTCTGTCCGTATAAAAAATTATCAAATTCAGGATAATTAAGTGCGTTAACCTTTTTTCATGATGTTTCTGTATAGCTCAACATACTTCTTGGAAGAAACCTCCCATGAGTAATCACATCCCATTGCCAGCCTTATGAGCTTTATCCATTCCTCACGGTTCTGGTACAGCTTCAGGGCGCGTTTGATGGTCTTCATCAGCTCTGCGGCATCATACTTTTCAAACACAAATCCGCTGCCTTTGCCGTTCTTGTATTCGGTAATAGTGTCTGCAAGTCCGCCCGTAGCCCTTACAATAGGGATTGTGCCGTACTTCAGGCTGTACATCTGGTTCAATCCGCATGGCTCGTATTTAGAGGGCATTAAGAACATATCGCTGCCTGCTTCTATCAGGTGGGCAAGCTCTTCCGAGAATCCGAAATGAACGCCGACCTTCTTTGGATTTTTCTTTTTGATACCTTCAAAGAATTTCTGGAAAGTCTTATCACCCGAGCCCAAAAGAACGAACTGCAAATTTTCTTTCATCATATCCGGCATCGCTTTTTGAATAATATCAAATCCTTTCTGATCAGAAAGCCTTGAAATTATTCCTATCATCGGTATCTCAGGGTTATACTCTAAACCAAAATGCTTGCAAAGCGATTTTTTGTTCTCGCGCTTAAGCGGAAGCTCTTTTGATGTGTAACGGAACGGAATTAAACTGTCGCGCTCGGGATTCCAAACTGTGTAATCAACTCCGTTCAGAATTCCGTAAAGGTCCTTCTTTCTTTTCTTCAGTATACCTTCAAATCCCATACCGTACTCATGAGTTGTCGTTATTTCTTTTGCATAATTTTCGCTTACAGTTGTTATCGCATCGCTGTACATCAGCCCTGTTTTTAAGAAGCTGAACTTATCGTAATACTCAACACCATCTTCATTATAAATACTTTCGGGCAGGCCGCTTTTAAGAAATGATTCATGCGGGAAGAGCCCCTGGAATGCGATGTTGTGAATAGTAAATATGCTTTTAACATTCTGCAGCAAAGGATCCTTTGCATAAATAGTTTTAATGTATGCCGGTATCAGGCCGCATTGCCAGTCATTGCAGTGGATAACATCAGGCTGCCAGCCAAGCAAACCCAGCACCTGAACTACTGCGCGGTTGAAGAATATGAACCTTTCGTCATTATCGGGGTAATCTTTGCCTGTTTTGGGGTCAACGTAAGGACTGGTTTTGCCAAAGTATTCTTCATTTTCGATAAGGAATACCTGAACTTTACCCTTTGGAGATACAATAAACGATGATTTTATATTGCAGATTGCAATTTTATCTCCAATTGGTACTTCAATATTTGTAAGGCGTTTTATTTCGTAGATCCTAAGCCGTCTTTCATCTAATGGACCGTACTTTGGAGTAATTATCCTGACTGCATGCCCGGCCGCATTAAGCTCCTGGGGCAATGAATTGGAAACATCCGCTAAACCGCCAGTCTTGCTGTAGGGCGTAACTTCACTGGTAACAAAAAGTATGTTCAAGCCTTTGCTCATTCAGTTGGATTTAATTTGGTGTAATTTACAAAATTACGGAAATTTCATTTTTACTGCAATGAAATTAGAAGGGTATAGGATTGTGTGATTGTTGAGATACAGGCAAAAAACAATGTATTGCTCTCTATCAGATGGAGCTCAATTACAAGTTACAAGTGATTTACAGGAATTTGCCGACATTACCAGAATTATTGCAAATTGCAGGAAAAGCCATGAATTATGTAATGAACATAATGTATGATAAATTGCAGTATCAAGCCGTTCCTATTGCATTGAAAACCCCTTAGTTATGTATTATTATAGCATTAACTAAACCTTTCTATTATGAAGCGTTTACTACTATTTGAACTTTTACTGTTAATTTTAGCCACAACATTTGAGAGTGACTCTCCTCCTGGCTGGTTTCAACAGATTATTCCCAGAACTGACGTGACAATTCAGGATATATTTTTTCTTGATAGCCTCAACGGATACACAGTAACAAGAAAAAATACTAATGACAGCTCTTTCATATTTAAGACCACTGATGGAGGGAGTAACTGGTCAACATCACTTGGAGAAAACATATACCTGACTTCTCTGCAATTTACGGATAACAATACAGGTTATAGTGTTGGCTCTGCACCGGGCGGAATAATTAAGAAGACTACAAATAGCGGGCTGAATTGGTTTACAGTGAACATATTAGCCGCTTACCCATTAACAGATCTGAATTTTATAAATAACAATACGGGCTGGGTATGCAGTGATGACCCAATTTCCGGCGGAATATTCAAGACTACCGACGGCGGCTTTAACTGGCAGCCGCAATTGGGAGCAGGCTTTCTGATCAGGAAAATGTTTTTTATTAATAATGATACAGGCTGGGCCGGAAGCAATGAGCCTAACGGCAGGCTCTACAGAACCACTAACAGCGGAGTGAACTGGAATTTACAATATACGATTAATGGCCCTTTTGAATCAATCTTTTTTATCAACGGAAATAATGGATGGATAAGAGCGGGTACAACTAACAGCATTCAGTATACCACTGATGGGGGTTTCAATTGGACAAATGCTCAGGGCGGTATTATTACAGGATATGATACTAAATTCATAAACGATTCAATAGGTTATTCAGGTACTTTTTCATCATTCAAAATATGCAAATCCACTGATGGAGGCAAAACATGGGGATATCAGAACACCCCAATTTTGAGTGCTAACCTGGTTGCTATATTGAAAGCTGATACATCAAATGCGTGGGCGGGACAAATCATGCATACTGAAGATGGTGGCGGCTTGATAAACTATACCGGAATACAACAAATTAGCGATGAAGTGCCAAACGGTTATGAACTATATCAGAATTATCCGAATCCGTTCAACCCAACTACAAATATTAAATATCAGATAGTAAATAGCAGCTTTGTTAGACTGGTTGTTTTTGATGTTCAGGGTAAAGAAATTACTGCCCTTGTAAACGAAGTTCAGAAGCCCGGAACATACCTTGCAGACTGGAATGCAGCGGGTTACTCATCGGGAGTTTATTTCTATTCTTTAATAATAGAAGGTAAATTGACAGACACAAAACGGATGGTGCTGGTCAAATAATAAAGAATAAATAACAAATACTAAACCGGATTATTAATGGCAGCAATTAATCTTAAACTTTCAAACTTTTGAGAACTTAAACCTTTTAAAGTCATGAAAAGAACACTCTGCAAATTACTTGCTTTGATGCTCTTACCCATAGTTTATTATGCAGTATTTACAGGATTTAGCGGAAGCAATGTATCGTCACTTGTTAGTGAATCATCAGTTATAAATTCCAATTCAGTTTTTCCGCCTGCACCTCAAAAAAGCTTTGTAAACTGTATATTTAACGGAGGCATATGGCCAACAAGAGGCGACTGGGTTGTTAACCAGCTCAGTCTTGGCAACTATAACGATCTTCATTTCAACACCATCCATTTATATGATGTTTTGAGCGGTACTGCAGGCGGTACAGAGTATTACGGATGGTTTGCTCAGAACCTCACCGGCACGCAGATAGCACATACAGATCACCTGCTTGATTCGGCTGGCCTCAATAACCTTAGATTTTTGCTTGATAGAAGCAAGATCGCCCAGCTTTGCTACGCCCAAAGGCTTGTATATGAAATAAGCGCGGGTAATCATAATGAAAATAACGGCTTCTGTTACCAGACAGTTGGCGGAACTTATACAACTGATTCGGGCAGAACGGTAGTTTACGCATCAGATGTTGACCCGGACTATCCCGTTGGCCGCTGGCTTGCATCAAATATTTACGAGAACCTTCAGCACACAGATTTGCAGTTCTTCAGCGCTCAATATGCAGATTCAGGCACATGGCATTTGAAGCCGATGATGAGGATAGATTCAAGCATAGTAGATAACTATCCCGAAAAACCCGTTGTGAGAATTGTTGTAAACAGTTTTAACGGAGATAGTATCAAATCAATAGTTATTAAAGCAAGAAATTTTGCTCATAAAAATCTTATAACAGGTGAATACATGTATAATGGTTCCTATAAAGATTTTTTTGAATTTGTTGAAGAACCTTCAGGTACAAACTTACAAGTTTCCGGCGCAGTAAAGCTTCCAAACGGGCTTGGCAATGGCAGAACGTGGCCGTATATGGATTGGGATACCGAGTGCCATGTTGATTTTAAGGTTTACTGGATGGGCGAAGTACCCGTCTGGTTCGATAAAATGACTGTAGATGATGAATTTGCGAATAGATTGTTTAATCTTGATACCTTGCAAAATTTTAATAGTTATATAAGGCAGGAAGTAACAAACTTTGCAGACCATCCCGCCTTATACTCATTCTTTGCTGATGAGTGTGCATATTCTAATGCGCTTTGTATAAGATATGTTGACAGCCTGATGAAGTCATATAATCCCAATGCAAATCTTCACATAGCAGTAACCAACTATTACAACGTACTTGGCTTAAAAGACCCGTCTAAATTCGCATATATGTACCAGCAAAACCCGGGGCTTCTAAGCGTTAACCCTGATGCGCACCAGATAATCGGGCTGCTTCCATATGAGTTCAGCGGACTTGATGCAAGGTTTCCCGCAGCATGGATAAGCAATAATAATACGGAATACAATAACTTCCTGCAGTTCAGAGTGTTAGGAGACAGGAATTCTGTAACAGATAAACACACATGGTCAGCGGGCAATTATGAACCTACTCCGGAGGGCTCACTGGTTTATGAACTTGAACTGACGCGTCAGCAAATAGACGCGAATGCACCTGATGTAAAAATGATAGCCCAGCCCCAGATACAAATGTGGGCCTCTTATAACTCAAGACAAGGGAAATTTGAAAACGGTCAGCGCGAACCAACCAATGAAGAAATACAGGTGCAGGCAATGGTTTCAATTGCTCACGGCGCTGACGGGCTGTGCTGGTTCTGGTATAACAGCGAGACATGGTCAACCGGTTCGGCCAGCGTTTCCTCCAGATACGCCAGAGGTCGGGATAATTCCGGGCTGGAATATACTGATCCGAATGATTCATTTATGGTGAAAGGACTGATAAATACCGAACGGGAAGACTTTACAAAAAGGACGCAGAATTTTTACGGGCAGGACAAATGGAACTATGTAAGTGATATGAATATCAAAATTGAGAACTGGAAACCATCCCTTAATGCTATTATCTGGCAAAGCGGGTGGAGCGTGCATAGTGAAGGAGCAGACCGTGGGTTTGTTGATGATATACAAAGTATTGATCCGCATGATGCAAGCGCAGTTGAGTGTTTTCAGGACTGGCCTTACGGGCCGCATTATGACTGCCCTGAAGAGAGATTTTGGGAAATGGGCTTTTTCACAAATCCTGAATCATCAAATGAAAAATATGTTGTGATGGTAAACCGCCGGTGTGTACCGGGCAACCCGAACCTTAATCCTCCTGTTGACCCCGATGACAGGGTTTTGAAAATTAAATTTGATGCCGCGCAGCTTTCGGCATCTGTTAACTGGAAAATAACGGAAATCGGTAACCCAAATGCCAGGAGCCAAATATTCAGCAGAAACGCCGGTTATATTGATCTAGGCTCAGCAAGCGGTAATCTAGGCTGGTTTGAGCCGGGTGAAGGCAAGCTCTTCAGACTTGATCCGATACTTAAATCCGGTGGTATGATGGTTGAGAGTGATACAATAAATGGCGGCTCGTTTGAGTGCGAAGATACAATCTTCAATGACGGCCTTAACATAACCATAAGCGGTAATACAAGCATCCTTTTCAATGATACATCTAAAATGGTAATAAATGGAGGTTCAATCACTATCGGTGATCCTGAAGTTGCGAGTTATGTTACGCTTGGCGCTGTTAGCGGTAATGCATGGCACGGACTTGAACTCAACAACTGCGAAGTGCGCATTTACAACACAACATTTACGGGACTCGCTAACGATACAACTTATGCAATTACGGCAATTAATTGCCCCGTACTTGATGTGAGGAACTGTACATTCAACATAAATTCTAACTTAAAAGGCGGCATAAAGGCGGTTTATTACAATGAACCTGAAATTGATAATGTTTATATAGGCGGCAATACGTTCAACTTCTCAGGTTCAACCCTTGAAGCGGTGAACGTTTCCGGCTACGCCGGAATGACTACTCCATTACTTGTAGAGAATAATACTATAAGCGAAGGCAATATAGCAATACTCTTAAGCGGTATAACAGGCGGCGCTGTAAAGAGTAATGCGATGTATGATAATAATATCGGCTTAAGCCTTTTAACATCTTCTGTTGATGTTGGCGAAAATACCATTTATTCAGAGTCCGGTGACGCAATCGGTATCTTTAATGCCGAAGGTCTTGCCCTGCTGAATACTTCAGGCAGCTTAAGGCTTGGCGGTTTTAACCAAATAACAAATTATGGAACAGGTACAACCAACATAAAGCTTGAAAACGGCTATTTCTTAA
>JAUQWT010000340.1 GCA_030835005.1 Ignavibacteria bacterium
TGCATTCTCAACAAGGTTTTCATCGCGGATTATCTCAAGGTACTTTTTGAAGCGTATCATATCAACAATGTTGCCGCCCCATGTGGAGTTGATCCTGCTTGAGGTGTGGAAAACATTTTCCGGAATTTCATCAACTCTATCAGTAACAAGTATTCCGCAAACCTGTGCTTTTTTACCAAAAGCAATAATATCAGGTTTTACATAATGCTCATGTGCCCACCATTTGCCGGTCATCCCCACACCTGTCTGCACTTCATCAAATATCAGCAGCATTTCGTTCTCATCACAGATACGCCTGAGTTCTTCAAAGAACTCTTTGCGGAAATGGTTATCGCCGCCCTCGCCTTGTATTGGCTCAATTATCATGCATGCAATATCATCTTTGTTATCTTCAATTGCTTTGTATATTTCTGCGATTGCCTGGCGCTCAAGCTTAATAACATCATCAAGATTATTTTCATTCAAAGGGAATTTTACTTTTGGATTTGTGATCCTTGGCCATTTGAATTTCGGATACAGGTCGGTCTTAACCGGGTCGGTATTTGTAAGCGACATTGTATATCCGCTTCTGCCGTGGAAAGACTCCATAAAGTGAATTACCTGGTGCCCTTTTTCTTCCTTGTAACCTCTCTTGAAGTTCTTGCGAACCTTCCAGTCAAATGCCGTCTTAAGCGCGTTTTCAACTGCCATCGAGCCGCCTTCGATAAAGAATGCATATTTGAAGTAAGAGGGGACAGCAATATCAAAAAATGCCTTTACGAATTCAGCGAATTCTTTATAATATATATCGCTGTTAGAAGGCTTGTTCAGAGCGATCTTGCCGATATAATTTATGAACTCGGGATTATTCATTTTCGGGTGATTCATCCCGACCGGGTTAGAGGCTACGAATGAAAAAAGGTCAAGGTAAGGCATATTATTTCTTGCTTCATATATATATACTCCCTGTGATTTATCAAGATCCATCACAACATCAAGTCCATCTACGTTAATGTAATTCCTTAAGGTGCTGAGTACAGCGTTGGGTTGAATCTCACGGTTTTCTGATACTTTTTGGGTCATGACTGTCTTTGTTATTACGTTATCCATTGTCTGGTGTCTCCCTTCGTTTGCAAACCCCACTCCCGGTAAGAGAGTATGAGTCTATTTTATTATGTATTTCTCAGATTATATTTCTGATAATTTCTGTATGGATCCTTCTCCCTGCTAAAGCAAGGGTTCAGGATTTTCTATTTTCCTTTAATATATTCTTCAGCTATTTGTACAGCATTTGTTGCTGCGCCTTTGCGCACGTTATCCGAAACGATCCACAGGTTTATGCCATGCTTAAGGGAGCTATCAACTCTGATCCTGCCAACAAATACTTCATCCTTATCCGCAGCATCAATTGGCATGGGATAGAGGTTCGATTGGGGATTATCAACTACCTGTACACCTTTGGCTTTAATCAAAACTTCCTTAACATCATCGGCATTTACTTTTTTATCAAACTCTATGTTAACTGATTCACCGTGGCCGTATAGTGTTGGGATCCTTACGCAAGTTGCTGTAATCTGCAGGTCCTTTCTGTTCATAATTTTACGGGTTTCGTTCATCATCTTAAGCTCTTCGCGGGTGTAATTATCATCAAAGAACACATCTATATGAGGAATTGCATTATAAGCTATTTGGTGGGCGAACGGACTCTCAGATGCAAATTTAATTCCCCTGAGCTCACTTTCAAGAGCAGTAACTCCTTTATTGCCCGCCCCCGAGACACTTTGGTAAGTAGAAACCACTACACGCTTTATTTTAAATGCGTTATCAAGCGGCTTTAAAGCTGTTACAAGCTGTATTGTTGAGCAATTAGGGTTGGCAATGATTCCCTTATTCCTAAACATATCCTGTCGGTTAACTTCAGGGACAACCAGAGGAACATCATCCTGCATCCTAAAAGTGCTGCTGTTATCAATGACAATGCAGCCGTCTTCTGCGGCTTTGGGAGCCCATTCTCGAGAAACTGAACCGCCTGCACTGAAGAATGCAAATTCAAGGTTCTTGAAGATATGCGGCTCAAGCTTATGCAGTTTGAAA
>JAUQWT010000341.1 GCA_030835005.1 Ignavibacteria bacterium
AATTACATGAAAGATAATTCATTTGTGGGAGTTTACACAAAAACCAAGATACCGGTAATAAGATTCTGATGGATATAAAATCATACCTCGAAAATATTTACATTGTTCCGATCCTCATTTTCTCTGTGGTTATACACGAAATGGCGCATGCGTGGGTAGCACTTAAGTGCGGTGATACTACTGCGAAGGATCTGGGCAGGATAACGCTGAATCCGGTACCCCATATAGACCTGTTTGGTTCGATACTTGTGCCGTTGTTTTCGATCCTCGCAACTGGCAGGGTATTCATAGCATGGGCAAAACCTGTTCCCATAGATCCAAGAAATTTCAGAAGCTTCAAGCGCGATGATACGCTGGTAACAATTGCGGGGCCTATTTCAAACTTACTGATAGCATTTGCATGCGTAGTATTTGTAATTGCATTCTATTATATTTCAGCGGCGGTCAACCCTGCTGAAGGCAGTGTTGGCGGTGAATTCTTCGGCTACATGATAAAGATGTTCTATGCCGGTATATTCCTTAATGTGTCTCTGGCAGTATTCAACATGATACCAATTCCACCGCTTGACGGCTCGCACGTGCTGGCAAACATACTGCCTGATGAGATGGCTTTCAGGTACAGGAACATAGGGTTCATGGGAATATTTATAATACTTGCTTTGTTTAACTTTGTACCGGGATTTTCTAAATTTTTCATAATGGTTATTTCAGCAGTTGCTGAGCCGTATTTTAGTCTAGTAGAAATTTTTATAAAATGAAAAACAATAATATAACTGCAGATACTCAGGAAATTGACCTTTTTAGGGAATACTATCCTTCAAAACCGTTAACTCCCCGAGAGGAATTTGAGCTTGGCAAAAGCCTTGACGAAAAGGTAAGATCTAACAAGAAGAGCATATTCAAGATCCTTGGACACTTGAAAGCGCTGAAAAAGTATATGCTCTCAAGGGATGTAAAGTGGTACAGGAAATCTGTTGTAATTGCGGCAATAGTGTATTTCATTTCTCCCTTAGACGCTATGCCGGATATTGCCCCGCTTATCGGTTTTCTTGATGATTTTGGTGTGATTGCTTGGACTATAAGGTTTCTTGGAAAAGAAATAACTGATTACTACGAATAATTGTTAAAGCCCTTATATCTTCTGATCCTTCCAGACTACTTTCCTGCCTGCTGCAAGCAATACTGAGGTTATCAACACATAAGCTGCAAAATAAAACAAGAAAGGTATCATATAAAGCAATACCTTGTGCATTTTGAACTCACTGATTGCAGGCAAAAGAAATATTGTATCTGTTACCAGCTTTGTAAGCAGGAAGAATATATAGGTTTCAATACTCACAAACGACCAGCCGGCAAGTACAATAACTCCCGTAAGCCACGAAAAAGCGCCAACAACTATTCCGAAATTGAACGTTCCCATACCTCCCGCAGCCCAGCGTTTTTTCTGCCTGAAAAGCTGGGTAAGGTTATAGCACGGCAGGGTAATGTTCTTTGTTTCGTTGTTCACCGGAAATTTTGTTTTGCTGAATCCGGTCTCTTTATGAATTTTCTGGAGCAGCATAAAATCTTCGGTCACTGAAAACTTAATGTTATTGTATCCGCCAACTTCATCATAAGCTTTTTTGCGGTAAGACATATTGTTGCCTACACAGCTTATCGGGATCCCAACTCCGTCACCTCCTGAAGCTACAGAAAGCAGGTAAAGCCAATCCGCCGATTGAAGCGAATAAAATAGACCCTCCGGTTTGATAACAGAATAGCCGCTTACAACACCGGTTTTCTCATCATAATATTTCAGTATTTCTTTAACCCAGTTCTTATTAACTTCAATATCAGCATCAGTTGTAAAGATTATCTCGCCTGTTGAAATCCTTAATCCCTGCTCAAGGGCATTTGCTTTGCCTTTAAGCTTGCCTGCTCGTTCTGTTGCCGAAAGATACTTAAGCTGCGGATGCTGAGATACATAGCTCTGCATTATTTTTTCTGTTCTATCCTTTGAGCGGTCATTTACAAGGATTATTTCGAGCTTATCCTTGGGGTAATTAAGCTCAAGCAGTGATTTGATGCAGCTTTCAATGCTGTCTTCTTCATCTTTAGCGCAAATAACTATCGAGACAGCGGGTTCAATTGCTGATGCCCCCTTTCGCCGCTTATTGGCAAGAATTCCAATAAGCATTATCATATGTATCAAAACATAGATTCCTAATATTGTGAGTACTATTGTGGTCATAAAAAAGTCCCGCTGTAAACGGGACTGATATTTTATACTTGTGAGATTATCATTTATTTTACAACAGCAATTTTTATTGAAGCAGTCTCGCTGCAGCCGCCGGAAAGTTCAAGAACAGCAATGTATATACCGCTTTGAACATTTGAAATATCCCACGGCACTTCGTTATCAAATCCTTTATTAGTTGTTCCCGCAAGAGTAGTTACAAGTTCACCCGATAGGTCCATTATTTTAATGCTTATGCCGGAAACATCGCCGTTTAAGAAATAACGGATGTTGGTTGACTTCCCGTAGGCAGGATTTGGCCAGTTGTAGACCTTATCAGAAGGCAGGCAGGAGCCTGAAACCGATGGTGCAGTGGATGAAAAATTAGAGTTAGAGTGAAATTTATCCCTCAGATAATTTGCCCAGATCACCTTTGCTGAATCATAAGTCCACGGTGTCTTGTATCCGTACAGATATCCATCCATCGAATAAACTAGTATACCAAAATACCCGCCTGTGTTTATGATTGCGGGCGTTGAGCGAATTCCTCCGCCGGTAATAAGTGGAAAACCATCAAGAACCCTGCCATCATTGCCGTATGCATAAACTCTTCCGTCAACTGTTCCAAATACCACGTCATTCGTTCCGTCTGAATTTATATCAGCTATCGAGCATCCGCTTGATATCCTGTTAACATTAGGTGCGCTGAAGGGGAAATGATCAAGCAGTACGCCGTACCTGTTAATGGCAAAAACTTTATTATCTGCTGTAAAAATGATATCCTGGTTCCCGTCTTTATTCAGATCAACAAGAACCGGCGAAGAATAGACCGTATTCAACCCGAGATCAGCAGAAATGATCTTCCCGTTCAATAATATTTTATTGTCATTTGTGACAAGTACTGTATCGGGTATAAAATCAAAAGTTGTCTTCTTAACAAGGTTTCCAAGTGCGAAATACTTATGGCTGTTATCTATATATGCCCGTGTAGTGCTGGTACTCTCAAACCTTGATGCTAATTGTCTTATCGGCAGCGCAGAGACAGTATCAATTGTAACATTTAATGCCGGTACAGTGAAGTTAACTATTCTTCCGTTACCTGTTCCTGCATGCATTGTTTCGGTACCCAGATTATTTATGAGCAGAACCGGGGTTGAAAACGAACCTGATTGAAGTTCATACCTCAAGAAAAACGGGGCAGTTGTAACAGAATCTATATCAAAATGCAGAAGCGTGAAGAGATCATTCTTTGCACAGACTATGTAATTAGTATTTCCGCTAATTGTGCTGCCTGTAAATCCGGGAATAAAACCTGCAGAGCTATCGTACAAATAGCCGTTTGGCATATCAACTCTGATTGAATTACCATTATCTCTGAATCCGAAAAGGCTATCCTTTACGTTCACAAAAATCTCATCAAACTGGTTGCTGTTC
>JAUQWT010000342.1 GCA_030835005.1 Ignavibacteria bacterium
TTAAGCTTCTCTTCAGAAATAAGTTCGGTAACGGGGATTCCGCCGATTGTTGTATATCTTGGCAGGGGAACCATAGTATCGCCATGGCCGCCCATTAAAACTGCCTGAATATCTTTGGGCGAAACACTCAGCTCATCTGCAAGAAATGCCTTATACCTACCGGTATCAAGTATGCCGGCCATACCAAAAACCCTGTTGGACGGGAATTTTGAGTTAATAAAGGCACAGTAAGTCATGACATCAAGCGGATTAGAAACAATAATAAGAATTGCGTTAGGCGAGTGTTTTACAACCTGCTCAGTAACAGATTTGACGATCTTAGCATTAGTAGAAATAAGGTCATCGCGGCTCATGCCTGGTTTCCTTGGCAGCCCCGAGGTTATGACAACAACTTCGGAATTTGCAGTTTTGGAATAATCATTTGTAGAACCATTTATCCTGGTATCATACATATTGATAGCCGAAGTTTCCCAGATATCAAGTGCTTTTCCTTCTGCAAAGTTTTCTTTTATATCAAGAAGGACTATTTCGTTAACAAGCTCGTGGTGAGCCATTACTTCTGCGCATGTTGCGCCAACATTTCCGGCGCCAATTACTGATACTTTCACTTTAAGTTAAGATTTAGTTTATAAATTTGTTTGTTTTTTCTTTTATCCTTAAATCTTAACTCATCCAATGACTTTAAGTCATCGGATGAGTCTGTTATTTCTATTTCATCAGATGACCTGCATAGAGCAGGCAGCCTTGAAACCATCCGATGAATATGATCAGATTAAAAAAAGAAACGAGTGAACCCCTGTCCACTCGCTGCTCAAAAATATCATGCAAATAAAAAAACTATTTGGATTCTACGGGGAGTACGTTGATTATTTTTTTGGTACTGCTGTGATTGGTAAATTTTACTTTACCGTCAATCAGCGAAAAGATAGTATCATCCTTGCCAAGCTTAACATTTTCGCCAACGAAGAATTTTGTTCCGCGCTGCCTTACTATTATGCTTCCGGCAGTAACAAGCTCTCCCCCAAAGCGTTTTACTCCAAGCCGCTGGGAATTACTATCGCGGCCGTTCTTTGTACTTCCTAAACCTTTTTTATGAGCCATTGTATATCAATTATGAATTATCAATTACGAATTTAGAATCAAAAGCGAAAACTACTTTATAGAGTTAATTTCGATCTGTGTGTACTGCTGGCGGTGGCCCTGAGTCCTTTTATAACCTTTTCTTCTTTTCTTCTTGAATACCATCACCTTATCATCTTTTACGTGATCTAAAACTGTGGCTTCAACATTCATAGAAAGACTCGGCGCTCCAACCTGGAAAGATTTATCATCTTTGCTGAACATAAGCACTTCTGAAAACGATACTTTAGCTCCAACATCTTCTTTGAGCTTAGGGACAAAAACCTTGTCGTTTTCCGAGATCTTATACTGTTTTCCTTTAATATTTACTATTGCGAACATGATATGAATTATTTAAATTTTCTGGATTTTTGGTTACATCTGCAGCCGAAATTTCGATTGAGATAGCCACAAATATACCCAAAAAATAGGAAATAATCAATTTATGAAAAGTGCCAATTTTGGGTGAATAAATATGAGTGTATTAGAAGCTTTAGACACGAATTACACTAATTACGCGAATTGTTTTATCCGGTTGAGAAGCAGCGCTTCCGAGACAAGAGCTTCCCTGATCCCCGCTTTCGCGGGGAAGAATTGGGGAAAGAAGTAATTTGTTTTCTAATTCTAATCTTCCAGCAGAGATGGAGCCTACCGGTCCTTAAATCCTTTTCCGCTAAAGATGCTCAGAGTGTATTTCTCAATCCTTGACTCGCGGGTTTTGGATTGTTTAGGAGCAGAGAAAAACAGAATGTATCCACGCTGGCGTCCGGGCGTTAGTGCATTAAATGCTTTTTTGAAAGCAGGGGATTCGTTCAAACGGATCTTTAATTCTTCGGGCATTTTGTATTCTGCAGTAGCCTTGAGTTTTACTTTCAATCCGGCTTTTTCTATTTTAACAGCCTCTTTAATGTAAGCTGTTAAGGTGGATTTCAACTCATTTACTTCCTCAATACTTATAAACCGCATCTGGCGCGCTGCCTGAACATTTTCAGTTTGCTGTATCAAAACTTTTTCGGGATCTTTTAAAAGGGCGCCTTTGAAAAACAGGACTGCACAGTATTCTTTGAACACATGTATCAGAACTATGTTCTTATCATCAAGAGTGTAACAGGGGACACCCCACTTCAATTCTTCGCTTAACCCGCAGGCAAGAATGATCTTTCTAAGTTTCCTGATCTCGTTCAGCCACTTCTTGTTCTTATTGAAATAAAAATCAACTTTTGGATTCATAATATGAACTTAAATATTTATGAATTCTAGTGAAAACTCAAACTTTCAGAGATCCGCGGAACCCACGGGAGGCATAGTAAGATTCAGCGCCGTTGTGATATATGAATATGGTGCCGTAGCGATAGTCGGCAAAGATAGCTCCGCCAAGTTTTCTGATATCGGGAGGAGTTTTGATCCAGCTCGAGGTTTTCGTATCGAAATTCCCAAGCTTCTGCAGTTCACGGTATTCGTATTCTGTCAAAATCTCAATTCCCATGGCATCAGCCAAATCAATAGCACAATTTTTTGGCTTATGTTCTTTTCTTGCATCCAGCGCTTCGCGGTCGTAGCAAAGACTTCTGCGGCCGGCGGGACTTTCTGCAGAACAATCGTAAAAAATATATTCACCCGACTTTTTATCATAACCAACAACA
>JAUQWT010000343.1 GCA_030835005.1 Ignavibacteria bacterium
CGGGAAAAAGGCTATCGAGAAACTTCATACAAATAAGAAACTCCATTGCCGTGAAAGAATAAATCTGCTCATTGACAAAGATTCATATTTTATGGAAATAGGGCTATTTACTGCATACGGAATGTATGAAGAATACGGCGGTGCGCCATCAAGCGGGACGATATTCGGTATAGGGAAGATACATGGGCGCGACTGCGTTGTAGTAGCAAACGATGCTACTGTTAAAGCGGGAGCATGGTTTCCCATAACATGCAAAAAGAATTTGCGTGCCCAGGAGATCTCGATAGAAAACAAGCTGCCAATTATTTACCTCGTAGATTCTGCCGGAGTATTTCTGCCCTTGCAGGAAGATATTTTTCCTGATAAAGAACACTTTGGAAGGATATTCCGCAATAATGCTGTAATGAGTTCGATGGGCATTCCCCAGATATCTGCTATAATGGGGCCATGCGTTGCAGGCGGAGCATATCTTCCAATAATGAGCGATGAAGCCCTGATTGTTGAAGGAACAGGAAGTGTCTTCCTTGCAGGCTCTCATCTGGTGAAAGCAGCAATTGGAGAGAATATTGATAACGAGTCTTTAGGCGGTGCTGTAGTACATTCAGAAGTATCCGGCGTCACGGATTATAAGATGAAAAGTGATGAAGAGTGCCTTGAAACCATCCGCAGTCTAGTAAGCAAGTTTGGGCATATGCTAAAAGCCGATTTTGACAGGGTAGATTCAAAAGAACCGTTATATAGCGAAAAAGAGATTTACGGAATCATCCCGCAGGACAGGGCTAAGCCTTATGATATGTATGAAGTCATAGCAAGGATAGTTGATAACAGCGAAATAGACGAATACAAAGCCGGTTACGGCAAAAGTATAATAACAGCTTATGCCAGAATCGACGGGTGGTCAGTTGGTATTGTTGCCAATCAAAGGACAATTGCCAAGACTGCCAAAGGCGAGATGCAAGTTGGAGGGGTGATATATTCCGATAGTGCGGATAAAGGCGCACGGTTCATAATGAACTGCAACCAAAAGAAAATTCCTCTTGTATTCTTGCAGGATGTTACGGGATTTATGGTAGGCTCAAGGGCTGAGCACGGCGGTATAATAAAAGACGGCGCGAAAATGGTCAATGCTGTGGCTAATTCAGTTGTTCCAAAGATTACGATCATTGTTGGCAACAGTTACGGTGCAGGTAATTATGCAATGTGCGGCAAGGCGTATGATCCGAGGTTCATTTTTGCTTATCCAACAGCCTCGATTGCAGTTATGGGCGGCGCACAGGCAAGCAATGTATTGCTCAATATCCGCATTGGTCAGTTAAAGAAGCAGGGGAAAGAGATAACTCCCGAAGAACAAGAAGCTTTGCTGAAAGAGATAAAAGACAGCTACGAAGCGCATGCTGATCCGCTGCATGCAGCATCAAGATTGTGGGTTGACGGAATTATCGATCCCGCGGATACACGCAAGATCATTTCAACATGCCTGCATGCAGTGAATAATAATCCGGATATGCCGAAGTTTAATCCCGGGGTAATACAAGTGTGATTGCGGAATGCGGATTTGAGATTGCGGATTTATACTGAAACGCTAATAAGTTTGGGATTTATTTTTTCTTTTGATGCGGGATTGAAAAGTTTTTCAATCAACAACTCTCTTACTTCTTAAATATTCAACTATTTTAGCTGCGTTTTCATCAAGTTCGCTGAATCCGTTTAATACAAGATCATATTTGTATTTCCTTGAATTGAGCTCTGAGGCTGTCAACTCCATTTTCTCCCAGTTGCGTGCTGAGTTTGCTTTCTGAGCTTTATCACGCTCTTTGATGTTCTTCAGTCGCAGGTCAGCGGGAGTTTCGATCTTAAATATGAAATTACTTTCAGGGCAGGGGAGCATTGAATCAACTATCATGTAGCGGCTAACAGTAAAAGGTTTTCCACCGGTTTTGTTTAACCGTGCGAGCTTCACAAAATCATAATCAGGGGTTTCTGTGACTATCCCGATCGGAATCTGAAATACTTTCTTTAACAATTCCCAGTCATACCTAAATGGAGTTGAGATGAATTCCTCATATGGTTCACCGCTGTATGATTTAAGATAATAATCCGTTGGTACTCTTGATGCAATATCTGTGCCCAATGTGTGCACAACTTTTTTAGCAAGAGAACTCTTGCCGGTTCCTGCTGCCCCGCAAATGCTTATTATTATTTTATCGTTCATTTAGGCTGAAACCACTGAAGTGGTTTTTTGAATAATATTCTTTATATTTTAACCCACGACTAAAGTCGTGGGCTTTATACTCAAAAGATTCAGAAAAACCATTATAAAGGTCTCCAATATTTACTGGCTTAATTTATACTCACTTACAAAAACCGGCTGGGCTATCGCTTCCCTGTAAAACCTGAGTGATTCAGGCGAAGAATCAATCTGTATAGCGCTCATAGTTCCGTCATTGTTTATCCAGGTAGAGTTCCACCAGCCAATTGACTTAATGCGGCTGAACTCAGGCTGCTGAACTGTATAAAGCGCGCTTTGAATCCACAACGCTTTATTTACATCAGGAAGGTAATCGGCTACTCCAAATTCTAAAATAGCAATGGGTTTATCGGGAGTAAGTTTCAATAACTGTTCATAACCGGGCTGCATGATATCAACAAACCGCTGGTAACTTTCACCCCATCTCTGGGCGCCATAAGCGCTGATGCCAATCCAGTCAATGTAATCATCACCGGGATAGTAATTCTTAATATCATTCCATTTTTCGCTCGGTGCGCCAACAGAATTCACATGGAATATCCATGTTACTTTTAATGCGCCTTCTTCATTGAACATATCAATAATATGCCTGTAAGCGTCACGGTACATTTCAGGGCCATCGGCAAGCGATTTATCTCCATAACCTGTTGTAATACCTCCGCCGTTTTGAATACCGCTCCACGGGAACCAGTCGCCATTAGGTTCTCCTGCAAAACCTATCAATACAGGTATGTCTATTTTCTTAAGATCCTTTGCCCACTGTTTTAGTTCTTTATCAAACTTTCCGTCGACGATCTTTCTAAGCGAATATGTCATATCAAATTTATCGTAAGTGCTCCAGGGCAGCATTCTGATAGATGGTATCGCGCCGTACTTCCATATGTTTTTTACTGATTCTGCAGGAAACTTAATTCCGTTAAACCAGTCACTTTGAAAATTGAGCCACACAATTTCTCTGCCGGCAAGTTTCTCAAAGTTAGGTACTTCTTTATCAGAAACATTGTTTGAAGATGAATAAATCTGCGAAAACGCAGAATGATAAATTCCGCTTTCCGGCGGGAGCAGTTTCACGGTTTTTGGCTGACATGAAAGGTGTGCACAAACCACTAAAATCAAAACAATAAGTTTATTTATCAAAATATAATGCAGCTTTCTTTTCTATTTTACGGATAAAATCTGTTTTAGCATCGGTGTAACCCATCTTGTCTTCCCAATCAATTTCGGAAAGCCTTTTCTTCAGAACAAAATATTCGTCTCTGATTTCATCGTGCACTCTCAGGTAATCTCTGAACAACAAATGCCTTCTCCAGAATTCTCCGTTAATTTCTACGGAATGTATATGATGCAAGCTCTTTCCACTTCCCCATTTCACAAAGTATCTTCTCTCAGGCATTATATCTTCATACTTAAACACGTACTCATAACCAAGTTGTTCCATATTTGGTATGATATCTTCAGCGTCTTTGAGTTTGTTTACTCCCAAAAGGATATCAATAATTGGTTTTGCACCAAGACCGGGAACAGAAGTACTTCCAATGTGCTCAATTGCCGCTATTTTATCACCAAATGAACTGTAGAATTGGCTCTTAATACTTTCATACATTTCAGGCCATTTGGGGTCATATTGGACGATATCAATCTTCATTGTGGTTTGATAACCTGTACGGCTAAGATCTTGACAATTTACCCAAAGTAATCAAGTATAAAAATCCATTTCAGTTATAACACCAGCCGTATCTTTATGTGGTCCAAATCCCTGATAACCAGCTCATTAATTACGCTTTTTTTATCTAGCAGGCCTTCTTCTACGGCTCTTTCCTTGATGAATTCAAGATAATTTTCATTTGGCATTTTTATCGTGAAGCCGCTAAGCCCCATGGAGTTTTCCGGTGCAGGTTTGCCGCCACGTGATGACCATACATTCGTTCCAATATGATGATGATACCCGCCGGCAGAAAAGAATAACGCTCCGGAGTAAAGTGAATTTGTAATGTTAAAACCAAGAAGCATGCTATAAATTTCCTGCGCTTTTTTAAGATCAGATACGTTCAAATGTATATGTCCGATATCTGTGAGCGGGTGAATTCCGTTCCATTCATCCCTGTCTTTTAGTTCACTTGTTAAAGTGCTCAGGTTCAGGGGAAGCGTGTCCATTTCTATTTGTCCCATTTTGTAAACCCAATCTTCCTTTGGCCTATCAGTATATAATTCAACTCCGTTTTCATCCGGATCGGCAAGATATATTGCTTCACTCACCAGATGGTCGGAAAATCCCTGGAACTTGACCTTCCTATCAAATAACCGTAAAAACACTCTTGCAAGTTCTGCCCTGTTAGGGAATCTTATTGCAGTGTGAAACAGCCCTGTTGTTTCACCGGGTCTGGGTATAGCTGAGTTATCTTCTTCAAGTTTGATCAAATACGGATATTGCCCGTTAGCTGAAAGAAACGATTTGTTATGAACTGTTTCGATCACTTTAAATCCCATCAAATCGGAATAAAAATTAAGTGATCTTTCCATATCCTTAATTTTCAGGTCAACACTTTGTATTTTTGTATTATCCGGTATTTTCATTTTATATTTCTCTTTCAGTATCAAAAAAGAAGCAATCACTTTTTCAGAGATTGCTTCATCGAAGTGATAATTTTTTGGTTTTTTTATACTGCCGATGCTTTTTTACTTTCTCTGTGGAAAATCCCTGCAAGCAGAAGTGCGCCGCCCATAAGTCCGGCATCTTTATAGAAACCCATCATTCCCATCATCATTGTTTCAGGCTTCATCATAGCGGGAATGTGAATTGTCAATATGTATGTAAGAAGCAATAATGCCAGTAACATCATGGCAAGTTTTCCCTGAATTTTTGTTATAGCGGCAAGTCCTGCCAAT
>JAUQWT010000344.1 GCA_030835005.1 Ignavibacteria bacterium
TTGAAAATATTTGTATATATTTAATATACTATCAACGTAAAACAACGAATTTGCTCTTGATAACATATTATTTTATACAGCCTTACCCGGTACTTAACCTACAATTTATTAAAACCACTACATTTGATATTGACTTCTAAAATTGATGAAATAATATTGCTGCTTAAGAAGGAATTTCCCGGTGTGGATCCGAAACCAAGCAAAGCAGACCCGCTGGATATTCTTATAGCCACGATGCTCTCGCAGAATACAACAGACAAAACAAGTTATCTTGCGTTCAGGAATCTGAAAGAGAGATTTAAGGACTGGGATGATGTTATGAATGCGCCAATAGCGAAGATCAGAAATGCCATCAGGGTTTGCGGTCTTACAAACCAGAAATCTGCCAGCATAAAGAAAATGCTGAAGCAGATGAAGGAAAAATACGGTAAGCTGAGCCTCAATTTCATAAAGAAAATGCCCGATGAAAAGATATACGAAGAGCTTCTGCAATACAACGGGGTGGGAGTAAAAACTATTTCCTGTGTGTTAGCATTCGGGCTCGGCAGAGATGTCTTTCCGGTTGATACTCACGTTCATCGATTGAGCAACAGGCTTGGGATAGCCAAAGCAAATGCGCCTGAGAAAACTTTTGAACAGCTAAAAGATCTGATACCCGCTGGAAAAAAATTTCTGCTGCATACAATGCTAATCAGATTCGGAAGAAAAGTCTGCCGCTCGCAAAATCCTCTTTGCGGAAAGTGCAGGCTTTATGACCTTTGCGAGTTTAATGAGAGGGAACATTACGCCGTGAGATCGAACATTGAGCCAAAAGAGAATAATTTTATTATACTTGAGCATGTTTAGAGCAGCAGAGGAAGAAATTGAAGTTCGATAGGACAAAAGTAAAGAAGATACTTGTTATGAAGCCGGGAGCAATAGGCGACGTGCTTCTTTCGACTCCGGTTATTCAGAACCTAAGGCACAATTTCCCCGATGCAGTGATAAATTTTCTCACACAGTCATATTGCCGGGATGTTTTAGTAGATAATCCGTACCTGACTCGTGTTCTGAGCTATGATATCGGAACAGGGGACAGTTCACGGTGTTTGATCAAGAACATTCATGACCAGGATTACGATCTGATCATTGATCTTTTCTCTAATCCAAGGACTGCTGTAATTGTTTTCAACAGTGAAGCAAAATATAAAGTCGGATACAAATTCGGCTGGAGGCAGTTAGCC
>JAUQWT010000345.1 GCA_030835005.1 Ignavibacteria bacterium
ACTCTCTTTCAATTCCATCTACAGTAATTTTGCCCTCAACATCACCTGCGGTGCAAATTTCTGTAAATATCAGGGATATAGCCAGCAGGAAAAAAACATTCGAAATCTTCATTTCTATTCCTTTATTATGAAACCTTTTAGGTATAAATTTCCTTTTAAAATATGAAAATATTTATTGAAATAAAGTGGAACATATAATAACAGAAAATTTACCGCTTTTCCCGCTTGGCATAATTGTACTCCCGGGAGAGACCAGGTTTCTTCACATTTTTGAAAAGAGATATAAGAACCTCTTTGAAGACCTTGAAAAGCACGATAACCGTTTTGGGATTCCATATATATCTGCTGGTAAGCTCACAGGAACAGGCTCGTACGTTAAGCTTGAAAAAGTACTAGCGAAGTACTCAAATGGCGAGGCTGATATTGCAGTTAAAGGGCTGGATGTTTTCAGGATAAGCAATTATAATGATGAACATCCCGAAAGAGCGTATCCTTATGGTAATATTGAGCTTTTAAACAAGGGTAATGTTAGGGCAACAAACTCACTGGTTGAAGCTTTTGAGAAATATAATGCACATGTGCTGAAGCTTGATCTTTATAAGTTCTCCGGCGTGGGGTTCTATGTTATTGCTAATTCAATCGGCTTAAGTGATCTGGAAAAGTATGATTTGCTTACCCGCGGAAGCGAGCAGGCATTGAATAAAACGCTTGTTAACCATCTGAACCTCAGAACCTTGCTGGCACTTCAACAAAACTCAATACAGGATTATTATTGTTTGAATTAAGGTAGATATCCTTGAGTACCCTAATTAAGTATCAAAACCCACCCCGTCCGGCTGAAGCCCGACACCCCTCCCAAGAGGGGAATTAGAAAATTTCATTTTCACGATATAGAATTCGAATCAGATGATTCGTGCGGCAATACAGAAGCTTAATTGCCGACTTTTACGGTGTTGTATTTACTCCACTCTTCTTTTGCATATGTCAGGAATTCCTTTGGAGCCTTATCAAACGATGGATCGGGTTTCATTTCTCCGCCGTATGTCTGTCCCTCCATGATCATTTTCATACTGCCCCGCAGAGCATATTTGGATTCACCTTGATGCATTATCAGCTTCATATCATCAGGAGAAACATCGCCCTTGCAAGCCATCTTATAAATGAAAGTATTTTCGGCAATGCCGTTTTTATCAAGATCGGTTATGCTTATAGATTTTGGGAAAAGCTCCAAGGTTACATCAACAGGGCAATCTTTTATAAAATCATTCACTTTCCAAAGCTGTTTAACATTGTCTCCATCAATAATGTACTGGTAAGCAAAAAGTTCTTTAGAGCGGTTATCTCCTGAGGTTTTCTCTTCGGTTTCGGTAACGATTATCACATTCTGTCCGTTATTATCTTCCCACCTTGCACCGGCAACTACTTTACCCTCGTATTTAACTCCGGCCGGTAGTTTGCCCGGCTCATAAGAGAGATTTCTCAGCTCACCGCTGCTAGTGCCTGCAGTTTCAGTCTTATTATCCTGGGCATTTTGTGAATTTGAATTTGTTCCGGTTGTTGATTTCTGGGTTGTTGTATCTTTCTTGCTTTGCGAATCAGGTGACTTGCTTTCTTTAGTGCATGATGAGAAAATCACAACCGAAAGAATTGCTGCAAAAAGTAATTTCATTAATATGTGATTGAGTTTACAAATAGTGTTTAATCCAGTACAAAGATAACTATTTTTTCAGCAGTTTAAACGCGTGATTCCACTGGCCTTCAATGAAGCCGCGTGCACACCAAATTACACACAATCCTTCCAATGCGTTTGATGCATCGATAGAGCCGCAATCAAGCGTTTCCCAGCCAAAATCCGTTAATAATGCTTCAACTTTCTTCTTAGAATCCGCATCATTGCCGCATATGAACATAGTTGGCGTACCTTCTTCGAATTTAGGTTTGAACATCAACGGGCTTCCAACACTGTTGAATGCTTTAACAACAAATGAATCAGGCAATTTGTTCTGTATGATTTCTCCAGCCGATTCTCTTCCGGTTGTAACATACTTCAGCACACCATTGACAGGCGGTTCGTCGGCAATTGGATTAGTAGTATCAATAATGATTTTGCCTTTCAGACTGGAAATACCCGCAAGGCCAAGTACGTCATCTACTGCTCGGTACAAACAGCAAAGCACAATAATTTTACCAAACTTAGCGGCTTCTTCAAAGGTGCCCGCGCGAACTCCTTTTCCGGTTTTGGTAATCCAGTCTGTTACTTTAGCCGATTTAGGATCACGCGTGCCCAAAATAACTTCATGTCCAAGCTCAGCAAATCCAGTGCTGAGCGCCTTGCCTACGGCACCGGAGCCCAATATTCCGATATTCATTTTGATTTCTCCTTATAATTTGATTTTTCGTTTTTCAAAATCGATCTTTTTCCAGCTATAATATTTTGGAAGGCTTAAATGCAAATGTTTTCTGTCGTCAATTTTGTATACAATATCATCAGTCAGTTCAAAATAACCCTCGGTGAAAAAAAACTGCCCAAGATCAATGTAAGTAACAAATGATTTTATCAAAACAGGAAACACAATCGTCATAGTTGAAGAGTTTCCGTCTTCAGGGTAGGTTTTAGTTATGGTAAACTTGAGGAACTTTTCCCACATCATTGCCTGGTTTGATTTTTCAAATGCCTGAGTGTAACCGGTATCGGGAATTGAACAGCTCGTCTTGCCGTACATGCTATCCGGAAGCTTGCTCCAATTGAGCGCAGAAGTATCATTGCCAAACCAGTAATCACCAGAGGGAATAACAGGATCATAATCAAATTTGCAGGTTTGCCATGAGACCGAATAAATTGCATTTTCCGGCGCAAGTGGTAATGCATTCACGTGAAACTTAATGCTGTAAAACGGAGATTGCGCAAGAAGAGCTGAATTCAATAGGAAAAGGATAAAAAAAGTTTTTTTCATAATCAAAGAGCAGTTATCTTAAATATGTCAAAATTTTGCAAAAAAACAAATACTATCTTCAGCTTCTATCATAATATACCTGAATCTCTTTTATCAGGCACTGTTCAATAGTAAGCCATTCGCAAAACGGCTTCATTGAGCCATCAGGCATTTTTATCTCATACCTTACGCATACGGTATTCCCTTCGGAAACAAACTTCTTATTAAGAAGCGGTACTCCATTTGACTGCCAGCACTTTTCGAAGAATTCTTCAGCGCTATTAAAAGTATCATCCGGGCTAATGAGTTTAAGGTCCGCAGATACCTTTAACAAGTCCCTGTTGCCGGTTTCCCATCCTTTATAATAATTCAGGGCTGTATTAAGATTATCACTGTTCATTTGAAGTTTTAATTTTTATCAATTATAAAAAGCGTTGCCGGAGAATTTTCTGTGGATGCCATATGGGCATCTTTGCCGCCAAGAATGATCGTATTTCCTGCTTCAATTAGTATATCGCTCTTGCTCTTAAAGTGCAGCGTAACTTTGCCATTTACGCAGTGAATGATGTGGCCTTTATCACACCAATCCTCGGATTTATAATCTGCGGAATACTCAGCAAGCCGTAACCTGTAATCACCTGTAAATACTTCTCTGTAAACCGACCGGCCCGAGCTGCCCCTTAACTCTTGTTGTGGCAAAGAGTTCCAATCGATCTTTTGAGTTAAGAACTTATCAAAATTCATTTATAATGAGTTATTTAGTCCAATTTAATTATACGACCCCGAATTTGCTATTGTAAAATCCGGTCAACCGGAAAAATCCTTTTTCAGCAAACTCCTGCTTTTCACAAAAATATAAGTAAGAATGAGCAAAGTCATTGCGCCCCCGAATACTACTGAAGGGACTCCTCCCATGAGCTTTGCTGCGAGGCCGGACTCGAACGCGCCGATCTCATTTGATGTGCTGAGGAATATTCCGTTAATTGCATTGACCCTGCCGCGCATGTTATCAGGAACAAGAAGCTGTAATAAAGTAGAGCGTATTACTACACTTATACTGTCAAATGCTCCGGTAAAAAATAACGCGGCAATTGATAAAATAAAATTCTCCGAAACGGCAAAAACAAGCGTGGCTACACCAAATCCTGCAACGGCAAGCATTAAATTTCGCCATGCATTTTTCATGGGGGAATACTTTGAAAGCACAAACAGTATCAGCACGGCGCCTATGCTTGGTGCCGCGCGCATAATGCCAAGACCTTCTGCTCCTACATGAAGGATATCTTCAGAAAACACGGGAAGGATTGCAACCACTCCCCCAAACATGACCGAGAACATATCAAGCGAGATAGAATAAAGGATTATTTTGGTTTTGAATACGTAACCAAAGCCTTCTTTGATCTTCTCGAGCATTGTGCCTTCACCTGCGGGATCAGGGGCGCGGTTCTTAATGAACATAACGGCTGCCATAGATAGAAATATCAGTACTATAACAAAAAGCAGTGTGCCGGAGAATCCGAATATATTGTATAAAAATCCCGAGACTCCCGGACCAATAATTACTCCTGTTTGCCACGAAGAGCTGCTCCACGTTGAAGAGTTTGCATATACCTCTCTTGGCACAAGATAAGCCTTGATAGAAGTTGCTGCCGGAAAAAAGAACGCTTTGCAGGTTCCGATGAAAAATATTACGCCCCATACTACGTATTTCAGGTCGCCGGGGTGATCTGATTTCAATAACTCAAACGACAAAAAGAAAAGTACCGCCGATGCAAGCATTGTAAATGCAAGAGACCACAGCATTATGTTTTTCTTTGAAAGCTTATCGGAATAATGGCCCCCGAAAAGCGATAGCAGTATAAACGGAATCGCTTCGGCGAGGCCTATCATACCTATTGCAAGAGGGTCATGGGTAATGCGGTAAAGCTCATATCCGATAATCACTTCCTGTATAAGCAGGCCAACGGTAACAAAGAAATTGGCAAATAAATAGTATCGGAACTCCGCGTAACGCAGAGAGAGGAAGGGGTCTTGCTTAGTTGTGGGTGGTTTCAAGTTAAAGGAAACAGGTTACAGGTTTGGACGATATTGGCATAAAGCAAAATAGTTTGATATGAAAATTGTTGCAAGGTGAAAAAATCAATTCACTTTTTTCCAGGTCTCTTTGATCTTTTGAATTATTTTCTCATCACGTTTTTCGCTCTCAGGAACATACTCTTCAAAGTGGAAACAGCCGAGACAGATATAAGTATCCAAAAAATACCATTTCCATGAAGAGATAACAAGCTGCATACGCTCGCCGCGTTTATCCTTACCACTATCAGTATAAACTTCATTTGAACCGCATTTTGGGCAGCGGCCGGATTTTAATGTGTCATCCTGCATTTGTGATCTCCGAGGTTTTATTCCACTTGTCTTT
>JAUQWT010000045.1 GCA_030835005.1 Ignavibacteria bacterium
TTCTTGATCTTGGTGCGCGAAGAGTTCTCTATGCAGTTTGCAAGATACTTGTCAATTCTTAGTTTCGTCTGTCCCGCCGGGACCTGAATCAACATTTTTCTTTGTATCTTCAATTTGAGAATTGTCTGTTATTGATTCATTATGGATGGAATCATTGAGGAGCGGATTTTGAACAGGAAGACTGCCGGCATATACTGTACCGGAACCTCCTAGATCATTAGTAACAGGGTAGCTTACATCAACGGGATTATCAATTGCGGCAGAGTCAAGCGGAACCTGTGCATCTTCAGTTTTGAATATCCTGTTGTGAAAAACTAGAATGATCAAAAACCCAAGTGAAACCGAAACATCGGCTACATTGAAGATTGGCCAGGTTGTATAAGTTCTTCCGAAGATCGTGAAATCCCAGAATTCGACCTGCATAAAATCCACAACTTTACCTTTAAATAAAGGAGCATAATTATAGATCAGTCCGTAAAATGTTCTGTCAATCAGATTGCCGATCGCTCCGGCTAAGATTAGAGAAAGCGAGAGCCTGATCAGAATACCGTCATTGCGATGCTTATATATATAATAGAAAATGAAGAGTGATGCTGCAATAGTAAAAATAGTGAGGAACATCTTCGGGCCAACATCTATTCCAAAAGCCATTCCCGGATTTTCTATAAATGTAAGCTTGACTATATTCCCAAGCAGGGGTTTGGAAGAGCCATATGGCATTCCCTGTATGTTTATACCCAGCCACTCAACCTTCAATCCTTTTATCAGGAACTTTGTGACCTGATCAAGAATAACAACAATTAACGATACTAACAGAATTTTCAATATAAATGATCTCTATTTTATCAGCTGGATAAGCTTTGTTTGCAGTTTATACAATGTGAAGTAATAGGGACAGCCTCAAGTCTTGCCTTGGAGATCGTCTTTCCGCAGGAGATACATAATCCGTAAGTTTTCTTCGCAATTCTTTCCAGTGCGTTTTCAAGGTAGAAAAGATGCTTCTCATCTCTTTGAATAAGCATATAGGTTTTTTCCCTTTCCATTTCATCGGAACCCTGCTCTGCCATATGCATCGAGAAAGTAGAGTTATCGCCAACATAATCTCCTGTGTTTATATCGATTAGTGATTCCCTCAAACGGCGCGCATTCTCAAGGATCTCATTTTTCTGCTCAATGATCAGCCCTGTAAAGAACCTAAGGTCCTTATCGCTTAAGTAAGTCTTTCCATTACCTTTAACGGCATCTCTATTTTCTGATTGTTTCACACTCTTAGAAACAAGTGCTTTTGCCTTTACGGTTCCTTTTTTAGCTGTTTTTTTGGAAGCAGTTTTCTTGACAGCCGTTGACTTCTTCCCGGCGGGAGCCTTTTTTTTCTGAGATGCACTTTTTGATTTTGTCGCAGCCATAGTATTATCTTTCTATACTACTTATGTTTTACTTATAAATTCATTTTCTGTTGATAAGATACAATCAGAAGCTAAAGTTTTTCTATTGAAACTTTACAAAGCCTTCCGTTCAAATTAATTTCTTCGTACCCGTTAAGTTTATCATCGCTTGCGGGCAGAAGTTCTGCCGCCAGCGTCTGGTCTGAAATATATTTTTTCTGAGAGCTGATAATGCTTTCAAGCTCATGCTCTGCCTTAAAAGTGATCTTTATCTTATCATTAACATCCATATCTCTTTCCTTGCGAATTGTCTGCACTTTGCTGATAAACTCGCGAGCAATTCCTTCTGTTAAAAGCTCCTCATCAAGCTTAGTATCAAGCGCAACTGTGATATTATCCTGTGATTCTATTACCCAGCCTTCAATATTTTCTGTATAAATTATGACATCATCAGCCGTCAAACTGTAACCCATGAACGATGTCATCCCGCCGGTCATGATCTCATTGATATTCTCTGCAAGCATTTCGGGTACAATCTGCTGAACCTTCTTAACTTCTTTGCCAAACTTTGGGCCTGCTGTTTTGAAATTCAGCTTTGCTTTGCGGTTAATAATGCCGCTCGATTTATCAATGAACTTGAGTGATTTAACATTTACTTCCTCAAGTATGATGTCTTTCATGACCTCAATAGCATCACGCTCCATATCGTTTGATGAAGCTACAAGCAGCTGCCTGAGCGGCTGCCTTGTTTTCAGATCGTTCTTAACCCGGATAAATCTCGTCAAAGATACTATTTTTTTCGCAAGATCCATATTGTAATTAAGGTCTGCATCTATCTTATCCTCGTCATGCTCAATATAGCTAAGATGTACCGATTCATCCCCTGTCAGATTCCTGTAAAGCTTATCACTCAGAAAAGGAGCAACTGGTGAAACAAGTTTCAATAAACCGGTTAACACTTCGTACAGAGTCTGGTATGCCGAGAGCTTGTCTTCCTCATTTTGCGGCAGACGGAAGCGCCTCCTGTTACGGCGAATATACCAGTTAGAAAGATCATCAATTGTGAATTCTGAAAGCAATCTTGCTGCTTTGGTTATCTGGTAAGTATCCATAAGATCAATGTAAAGCATCTTAGTCTTTTCGAAAGAAGAGACTATCCATCTGTCTATTTCAGGCCTTTTCTCATACGAGACGGTATTTCCTGATAGTTCTTCTGGTTTCACTCCAAGCATATTGCAGTAAAGCACAAAGAATCTATAGGTATTTATAATTGTATCGAAGAACTTATTCCGGACTTCAACAAGATCGGTTTCGCTGAACATTTTCGAGCGCCAGGGAGGTGAAGAACTTATCAGATACCAGCGCAAAACATCAGCACCATATTTATCCATCAATTCGAATGGATCCAAAACATTTCCGATGTGCTTCGACATCTTCCTTCCGCCCTCATCTAGTATCATATCATTAACGATAAGGTTCTTATATGCCTTATCATTGAACAGGAACGTACCGATCGCATGAAGCGAATAGAACCAACCGCGGGTCTGGTCAACTCCCTCTGCGATAAAATCAGCTGGATAGTTGCGCTCAAACAGCTCTTTGTTTTCGAACGGATAGTGATGCTGGGCAAACGGCATAGAGCCTGAATCATACCACGCATCTATAACTTCAGTAACGCGGGTCATTTCACCGCCGCACTTATCGCATTTTATTTTTATCTTATCTATAAATGGTTTGTGGAGATCAAGATCTGCTTTTGCAGGTAATCCTGCTGTTAACTCACGAAGCGCAGGATCATAATGCGGTTCTTTAAAAACATCATAAAAATTCAATGACTTCTGTTTAAGCTCTTCAATTGAACCTATTGCCTGGTATCTTGTCTTCCCTTCACACTCACAACCCCAAATAGGCAGAGGAGTACCCCAATACCTGTCGCGTGAAAGCGCCCAGTCACGGTTTTCTTCAAGCCAGTTTCCGAATCTTCCCGTACCTGTTTCCGGAGGATACCAGTTAATTTCGTTATTCAGCTTTATCATCTTATCTTTATAAGATGAAGTGTTTATATACCAGCTCTCGCGTGCATAGTATAGCAGCGGCGAGTGGCATCTCCAGCAATGCGGATATGAGTGAACAAACTTTTCTTTCTTGTAAAGCTTTTTCTCTTCTTTAAGCTTTAAGATAATATCATCATCTG
>JAUQWT010000346.1 GCA_030835005.1 Ignavibacteria bacterium
TCTATCGTAAACAGGCGGAGTGTTTATGGGCTCCATATTCAAATGGCTTTCATGTTTCAGAAAATTGGGATTTGCTTTATATTCATCGTAGGTGCCTTGCCTTATGATCCCCCTTCTGAACTGAATATCTTTTAACAGCGGGTCGCTGTCTATAGGAAAATGCTCCTGCGTCGAGATCAACTCATACGTTCCGCTTCCCTTTGTAACCTGTGCATTATTGTAGAGTCTTTCACTAAGCGCAGGTGATTTAGCTATCAGCACATTCGCGTTTACCCCAACACCCGTGCCCACAACTCCGGCAGCAGTCCTGCCGTAGCCAAGTGAAATTTCAATTACTTTATCTGCAAGTCCGGGCTGAATGAAAGCAGGGAATGACTGTTTCCTTCCGCCAATGGTTATATCAACCATATCATTGCTGTTAACTCCCAGCTCGCTTGCTGACTGAACCGAGATCGCAGCGTAATTATCCCAAACTATTTTTGTAACTGCATTTGGTAACTCCTGCAGCCAGCCGTTCGAAGCAAACCTACCGTCACCAACGCTGTTATTGTTTTGCAGTAAAATTGTAAAATCATTTGAGGGCTTCATTTTTGCTGAGCCGGTAAATGCATCTGCATTAAATGCCGTACCCGTTGATTCAGGTTTCTCGTTAATCAGCGCTACTCCGTCATGCAAAACCGAATTCCAGAATTTCTTGAACGGAACCGCCGCGCCCATCGACGCATAAATGTTTTTTTCCCAGTTTTCGCTTAAATAATCTTTATATAGATTCTCGTTATACTCTTTAGTGTCCTTCCAGTTAAGAAGTATCGCTTCCTTCTGGCGGGTATTGTATAATGGTGCGATTATCGGCTGCTGCATGCTTATGAATCCCGAACGCGTTTTGTAATCGCCCCATGATTCATACTGGTTGTTTATCGGCAGCACGTAATTAGAAAGCTCTGAAGTCTCGGAAACCATTTCGGTAAGTGTGATTGAAACCGGCACTTTATTAATGGCCTCTGCATAACCGAATTCCGGCGAAAGATCAAAAACAGGGTTTGTATCAAAATGAATAACCGCTGCTGCTTTTCCGGCTTTCATATTGCCGGCAAGGGCATCCATTTCTGCGGCAGTACTTAGCGGCATTAGCTCGATATCGTCTGAATCCTGTGAATATAATTTATTACTGCCAAGCACATCGTTTAGCAGGTTTACCGCAATGTGAGTTGATTCCGGCAGTTTGTCACCGGCAAGGACAATAGCGCTGCCCTGATTCTTTGCAAGATCATCAACTAGATTCTTTATCACCTTTGCATCAAGAGTGTATTTAGCTGCGAACTGATCGATATTGTTTGAAGCGAAAACCTGGTTTACTTTTCCGTCTGCGGCAAACCCCGAAAGCTTTTTCTTATTAATAAACTCATTAAGCAAACACATTACAAATTCTTCAATAGCGTCGGTCTTAAGCCTCAGCCTGTAATCAGCATTCATACCAGTAATTGTAACGGCTCCTTCTACAGCGTACAGGCGGTTGAATTCATTCCCGTTCATCACATCACGGTTCTGCATGAAAAGCCGTGTATATTCCAACTGGTTTGCATCATTCCCGAGGAAATCTGATTCAAGCGCGAGAATTATCTTCGCCTTGTCAAGCTGTAAAGCCGGCATACTGCGTTTGCCGTAAGATTTCTGCCATGCATTACGGCGATTTGAATCGCTGAATACTTCGTATGAATAAACCTTTGTTGTTGGATAAACTACCTTAAACTCGTCAATTAATTTCTTGAGTGTGGGTGAAAGTACTGTATGTGTTACAATTGCAATTTCTTTTCCTGATGTTGATGCCGCTCCAAGTGCCGCAACAATTGCCTTATTTGCTTCACTCCATCCGGTCTGCCCTTTGTTCAACATAGGCTCCTTTAAGCGTTCGGGATTGTACAGGTTCATAATGCTTGCCTGTCCCTTTGTGCAGATCTTCCCTTTGTTTACGGGGTGATCCGGGTTGCCGTCAATTTTTATCGGGCGTCCTTCACGTGTCTTAACTAAAATTCCGCATGCGCTTATACAGCCCGTGCAGGTTGATGCATAATAATTAGGCAGGCCAAGCGTTACTTCTTCCGGTTTTTGATTGTAGGGTACTATTACGCCGCGATCCTGATAGCTGTTGCAGCCTGTGGCGGCAACTGCGGCCGATGCGCTTAAGAGTGCAAGGAATTTTCTTCTGGATACAGTTGAAAGCTTATTAAGATCAGGCGCTGTAGATGATTCTTCTCCAAATTCATTTTTGAGCTCTGCGTTAAATGAAGGGTCTTTATATAGCTCCCTGAAGCTGCGCCAATATGTCTTATCCTCGGTTTCTTTTACGGTCTTTGCGAACTCTTCTTTTTCGCTTAGCCTGGTATTTATGGTCTCTGGCTTTTTATCCATACTCAATTCATCATCGCTTTCAAATTTCTTATCCATTACCGGTGCCGCCCTTCGTATTTCTTTTCACTGCGTATGGATTCGGTTTAACTTTAATGCTTGTTTCAGCTTTTATCTTCTGCTGAAATATCTTAAATGGCATTTGCGTTAAAGCATACATACCCGCCGCACCAGCACCAAGGTAGTAGAAAAAATTT
The DNA here is from genome assembly GCA_030835005.1 of Ignavibacteria bacterium. GTDB lineage: Bacteria > Bacteroidota > Ignavibacteria > Tepidaquicellales > OLB5 > OLB5. The sequence goes on from JAUQWT010000346.1 coordinate 2,604, forward strand.
CTGCGCTTGATCTTCAATACTTTTTTTTCGCTGTTAATTAAATTCTCTGAATTTTTGGAATTCATCTGCTGTAATTTCTATACTATAAAATATAGGTTGATCTTCTATTGATTTTAAAAACTGAGTATGATCCGAAATCTCAAATCCGCAATCCGAAATCATAAATCTCGCTATTTCACCAAATCACTATTTCGATATGCCGCTATTTACTACCTGTGGCAAGCCGAGCAGTTTTCCGGACCTTTGTTTAAATTAGGAAGGGTTGGGAATTTTTCGTGAGCCGTACGGTGGCAATCAAGGCATGCACCCATTGTAAATGAATTAACCTGCCCGATGGATTTAAACTTATTATTTGCAACCGTATCCATATTCTGCACTTCGCCATGACAGCTTTGACAGCTTATGTTCTTGTTAACGTGTACGCTGTGATTAAAATATGCAAAATCCGGCACTCTATGGACTCTTTTCCACGGAAGCGGCCTGTTTTCATTATAATATTGGGTAAGTTTCTGTATTTCCGGCTTATCTACACGGGCAAGAGAGTGGCATCCCATACAAACATTTAAGGCCGGGACGCTTGCAACCCTTGATTTTTCAACCCCAACATGGCAATATTGGCAGTCAATCAGCATATCGCCTGCATGCAGCTTGTGCGAAAAGGCAATAGGCTGCTCGGGCTGGTAACCAATGCCGGTCCGCTCTGCGTATGTGATATAATATGTTAATGCAAACGAAGCTATTGCGGCAAAAAGGATAATAGGAATCCGTACCTTAATGCCGTAGTCAAGAAGAAATTTTTTCATTCAGTTTAATAAACAGTAAAATACAGATGACAAAATTATGAAAATTATATGAAAATTGCCATATAAAAATTTTAAATGGCATTTTTGCATTATATTCTTTTGACGATTCTTCGGGCTAAACAGGTATTTTCAAAGGACATCCGGCATACTGCGTCATGACCGAAAGGGTAGTTTAGAGAAAAATTTTTGCACTATTTTGCAATTGATAGCAGCAAGGCCACATATGAGGTTTTTGACAATAAAAAAAGGGCACCATTTGCCCTTTTTTCTGTATTCTGCTGCCAAAAATGAATGAATTTGGCATGAGACTTATAGCTTTTACGGAGGTAATTGTAACCGCTATTTTATAGATAACCCGGCTGCTATCCCCATAAGTTCCCCG
>JAUQWT010000347.1 GCA_030835005.1 Ignavibacteria bacterium
AGCGAAAACAATATGCTGAGATCAATCGTATTCCTGAATGTAAGAGGGCGCGATATGGGCGGATTTGTTAATGAAGCTAAAGAAGTACTGGATAAGGAATTTGCACCAAAGCTCCCTAAAGGATATTATTACTCGTGGAGCGGTCAATGGGAAAACCAGATCAGGGCAAAGGAAAGATTGGAAATAGTGATGCCGATTGTTTTCCTTGTAATATTTGTGATGCTTTTTATGGTTTTTAAAAACTTTCTTGAATCAATACTGGTTATGCTTTCCGTTCCGTTTGCGCTTATTGGGGGCGTGTACCTGATGGCCATACTGGATTATAATTTCTCTGTAGCAGTATGGGTGGGATTCATAGCCCTGTACGGACTTGCAGTTGAAACAGGTGTAATTATGGTTATCTATCTTCATGAGGCACTGGATAAAAAAATGATTGAAAATAATGATAAGGTAACTACGGAAGATATCGTTAATGCGACAAAAGACGGGGCAGTGTTGAGGCTAAGGCCAAAACTTATGACGGTAGCTGTAAACCTGATCGGATTAATTCCTATTATGTGGGCAACAGGCACGGGAGCTGATCTTGCGAAACCTATTGCCGTCCCGATGATAGGCGGTGTTGTTACTTCTGCAATTCATGTTCTGTTTGTTACACCAATTATTTTTGTGATGATAAAGGTTTACCTTAACAAAAAAGGGAAACTGCATAAATCTGAAATGGCTAAGTTCATGGTGCATTAAAATTATTCATAGGATGAATGTTATAACAAAAAAGCCCAAATCTTCCGATTTGAGCTTTTTCTGTGGACAATGCTACAAAGTAGTCCCTTCGGGAGGGGATTCCTCCTCCAAAGGAGTCCTCTGGACATTGAAGTCCCTTCGGGAAACGGGCCCCGACATCTTGCTGTACAAGAAAAAAGACGCAATTTCTAGCGTCTTAAAGAGTGGGGTTGGGGGATCGAACGGGTCCCGACATTTTGTTATTACATACAAAAGGCACTCAGATTGAACATCCAAGTGCCTTTTGTTGTTCGTGGGCAGTGAGGGATTCGAACCCCCGACATCTTGCTTGTAAGGCAAGCGCTCTGAACCAGCTGAGCTAACCGCCCGGTACTTTTGGTAAAGTATTACAAATTTAGAGCTTTTTTTGGTATCTTCAAGTCAACAAAGTACGCTACTTAATTTTAGTAATATTATCTTCTTTGTATCTCTGAAATGAGAAGGGGAACCGTTCTACGAGTCATCGACTCGATCCACGATTCTTCGAATCCCGGATTCGCAGAAAGAGTCGTGGACCGACATCTTGTCCCGACATGTCGGGACGCTCTGAACTACTTGAACCGACTGCTCGGTACTGTTAATAAAGTATTACGGATTTTGAGCTTTTTTTGGTTTCTTCAAGTCAGCTCCTTTGCAGTTTTCTGCTCTCTCTAAACATCAAAAGTCCACCGAGCAGAAATAAAAATGCCGAAAGATAAAACGTATATTCAATTGCGAATATCTTCATAACTGCATAGCCAAGGGCCGGACTGAATACACCCCTGATTCCCGTTAGAGTTATATGCACTGCCTGATAATTGGATACTTCGCCAATTGGAGCGTAGTATATCGAGCTTAGCGTCCATGCAATGGTTACTCCGCTCATAGCGAAACCGAATAAGAAAAATGATAAATATACATTTAGATCAACATCAATATTGAGGCCTAAAACATAGAAGTACTTTGATGAAACAAGAAGCAGCGGAAATAATGCCAAAACTGAAAAAATATATCCGCAGAATTTGTTTGGGTTGCCTTTGCCGTGAAATTTCCCCATTAGCGGCGTGGAAATTATGAGTGCGGCATGAAACACAAGCCCTTTTGCAATTGAAATAGGGGAGTAATCAAGCTTCAGGTCATCAACAAGGAAAACAGGTATTACCGGTGATATTACCATGAATGCCATTCCGTACAAAAAGAAGTAAGTTTCAAACCTCAAAAAAGCCTGGTTCTGTTTGAAGACTCTCTGTGTTATTCGAAAAGGCAGTATTATGATATCTTTAATAAGCTTTAATGAATATTGGGTCTTTGCAGTATTATCCCTTCCTGTATAATCATCCATGCTAAGTGTGATCATTTTTGAAAGATTGTAATAAACAAGGAGCCCGAATACACCTGATACAGGGAAGAGCAGTTTATAAATATTGCCGTTTGCGTCAAGGAAGTAACCTGTTAAAGTAGTGACAATGAGTGTGAATATTATCTGAAGAGTTGAAGCATATGAAAAAAGCCTGCTTCTGTTCTTATCGGTGTAATTATGTTTATAAACAATGTTCCATACAGATAGCAGCATTGAATCAAGGTATGCAGATATGGCAATACAAATGATATAAAACACTGCGCTGTCAAATAACGGCAGTATTATAATGAAGAATTTCGAAATTGCCCCGACTACAAGGATAGTTTTGGCGCGGCTTTTTGAACGGTTGATGAGCTCACTGCCGTAAATCGAAAATAGAAATGAGGAACTGATAAGGAATGTGAGTATCATAACCTGGAAATCACTGCCGCCAAGTGATTTTTTAAGGATTATATCCTGAAGAATAATAATACCTATTGCAATGCCGTTGAATACCTGTGATATTAAATGGAGGGCGAATGTCTTTTTTTCGAGCGAGGGTAATTGGCTGATACTTTCCTGTTTCAATTCCTGTTCAGTTCCGGAAATTCTTTATGGATTATTGAAATATTTATCTTGCTTCCGTATTTGTTCTGAAGAAAACCTTTAAGTTTTTCGGCTGAATAAACCGATCTGTGCTGGCCTCCTGTGCACCCAAAACTGAACATCAGGTTTGTAAAATCTCTGTGCAGGTAATTATCAACTGCCATTGAAGATATGGAATAAACATTCTCCAGAAATATTTTCATTACCGGTTCATCATCCAGAAAAGTAATCACTTCATTATCCTTGCCGTTCAGGCTCCTGAATTCATCTTTCCTGCCCGGGTTATAAACAAAGCGGCAGTCAAAAACGAAACCCCCGCCGTTGGGAGTTTCATCAATTGGAATTCCGGACTTTTTGTAGCTGAATGAATAGATCTTTATGTTGAGCATTTACTGTATTTAGAGCGGGAGACGGGGCTCGAACCCGCGACGTCCAGCTTGGGAAGCTGACATTCTACCACTGAATTACTCCCGCTTAAACAAAAAGAATATTTACTATTGAAAAAAAGCTGACATTCGAACTTTACCCGCCAACTGGCGGGACTGAATTACTCCCGCTTAATAACAAAAATACCAAAATTTTAGCGCTAATTCAATTTATTTACTTTACTTAATGCAAACTTTGCTTTTGAACATAAGTTTTATTATATCATAGATTTGTTAATCAATAATTAGTAATTTGATTCAGTTTTCTTTTACAGTTTTTGAGATATGAAAAATGCCCAAAAATAAAATAGCAGTTGTTGAAGATGAAGGTATTGTTGCTATGGATATCAGCAAATGTCTTTCAAACCTGGGTTATGAAGTGGTTTTTGTTGCAGATTCGGGTGAAAAAACCCTTGAAAACTTGAAAGAAAATTCACCGGATCTGATCCTAATGGATGTGGAGCTGAAGGGAAAGCTAAACGGAATGGATACTGCCAAGATCATTGCAGAAACTCATGATATTCCGGTAGTTTTCCTTACAGCATTTGAAGATGAAGCAACCTTGGAAAAAATGGACAAGATAAGCTCGTATGGATACCTGGTTAAGCCATTTGAAGATGAGCATTTAAAAAGCACTGTCGCAAAAATTTTGAAAGATTAAGGGCTATTGAACTCTGCGTAAATTATTGTTCCTGTTTCACCTGCTGCCCATACGAATCTATTATTTACGAAACAAATGTTCCTCAGGTAATTAGTTGTTGGGCTCAGAGTCTGACTCCAATTGGCTCCTTCATTGGTTGTTTGAAGGATCAAACCGATATTTCCAACTGCAAAACCTGTACTTGAGTTGATGAAGTATATTGAAGAAAGATCAATATCGGTGCCGGAATTAATAACTATCCAGTTATTCCCTCCGGAAGTGGTTTTCAAAATTGTTCCTGTTTGACCGCAAGAATAACCTGTTGCTTCATTTAAGAAAAAAATGCAGTTCATGAATTGTGCAACCGGCGTTTGAATACCAACCCAGCTTGCTCCGGTATTGGATGTTGAAAGAATCAGTCCTCCTTCACATGCTGCAAATGCATTTGTTAAAGAAGTGACCATGATATCGTTAATAGATTTATTTGTACCTGTCGGTGAAATACTCCATGAATCTCCGCCGTTACCGGTTTTTACTATTTTTCCGCTGAAACCGCATGCAACTCCGTTCAGCATGTCGAAAAACTCAATATCGTACAAAGGAGTTGTGAGAGGGACAGGCAAAAGACTCCATTGTTCTCCGCCATCGGTAGTTTTAATAATTCCGCCTCCGCTGCCTGCAGCAAAACCTGTAAACTGGTTAAAGAAGTAAAGTCCGGCTACACTTGATGAAGTTACTCCGACCGGTTTTTTGAACCAGTTAATCCCCCCGTTTGTAGTCTTTATTACTTTACCCGAATCATCAGGGAAAGAATTCCCTGCGGAAAAACCGGTCAAAGAATCCAGAAAGAAAACTTTTTTCAGGTTATTGTTTACACCCGTATTCTGAACGCTCCAGAGTGAAACAGGGGGTTCTGGTTCTGAAGGGGAGTCAGAACCGTTTCTGCAGGAAATGAAGTGTATTACATTTATCAGAACCCAGAGTTTTATCAGAATTTTTACCATAGTTTTGTCAAAATTAGCTATTAAGTTTAACATTTTCAAAGTATATCAATAAATTAGTTAGCGAACTTTCATATTCCATTACTTGTTATATTTAATAATATTAAATATATTAAGAATATTGAATTTTCAAATTAATTTAGGCGAAATGGGAAAATTAATATTGCTTTTTCTGCTTGTCTTTGTTTTTCAAATCCGTTTATTCTCTGATATACCCAAACAGATATTCTCTAAAAATGATGTGAGTGAATTATCACAGGGATATTTGGAAAGCAATCTTCAATTCGAAAATCCGGTATTTGCTGATGTTGATAAAGACGGCGATTTTGATGCGTTGAAGTTCGATAATGGAAATGTGGAATATTTCAGGAATATCGGAAGTCTGGATAACCCTTTATTCATTCTCGAAAATAAAAATTATGAAAAATATGATAATATGTTCATTGTTGATCCGAAAATTCCTTACCCGATGTTTTTTGCAGATATGGATGGAGATGAGGATATGGATATGTTTGTAATAAAGGATAAAGTTTATAACAAATCACGTCAAAATTATGAATACAAGGTCTCTGCAGCTGAAAACACTTTGGGTCTTGATACCGGTACTCTAATTACCATTATTCTTGTTCTGGTTATTGTCCTGCTTGTTCTTGCAATACTGCGATGATCTTAATAGTTTCTTTATAATCAAAAACCCCGCACGTGCTTACCTGCGGGGTTTTCTTATTTAATAACTGTACATTGTGCTGGTGATACTGTGCATTACGCTATTTGAATATATTATTCGCCTATTTTTACGAGCTTAGGCTGATATTTTAATTTAGTTAAGCTACTCAGATCTTTTTTTGAAGCTTTTTGTTTCTCAAACAGACCTGCCAAAACTTTATAAACTGTTGTTTTGGTTTTCGATTCCGGGTCTGTTGTTACTATTTCCTCAAGATAGATCTTAGTGAAACCGTCTCTTTCGAGTCTGCCGATTCTTCTATCGGCAAGAGATTTATCGGTAAATGTTCCCACTTCGATTGAGTATCCATTAACTACAGCCAGCTGGTTTGATAAGTCGTAGAACCTGATTAAGGAATCTAAGTCTGTGATCTGCTGATAGAGGTTTGATACTTCCTCTTTATCTTCTTCCGTTTTTGGAGTAACAACTTTGATCTTTAAGTTGCCTTTTGATTTAAGGCTCTTATTCAGCTCAAAGTCATTGTTAGTTCCGTCTTCTCCCTGGAACTCAACGAAGATCTTGGAATCAGCATCAACACTATCATTCAATAGCTCAGTTGTTTTAAACTGGTTTGTATCTATTTGAGTGATATCTATCTGTTCATCCGGATCAATACCCTGGCGAAGCATCTCTGCTTCTTCCTCTGTTATTTGCTCGATTTTTACCTGTGCCGTGCCGCCCATTCCTATTGCCTCTTTCGAAGCTTTAGAGAGGTCGATGATTCTTCCTCTTATGAACGGGCCTCTGTCGTTCACTCTGACAACGGTAGTGAGATTATTCTCAAGGTTTGTGACCTTTAGAAGGGTTCCAAAGGGTAAGGTTTTGTGAGCAGCGGTGAATTCATAGGTATCAAAACGTTCGCCGTTGGCGGTCTTTCTACCATGGAATCCAGGGCCGTACCACGAAGCCTCACCTATTTCTACAAAGCTTGAGCCGGTAGGATCTCCCTTTGAGTAAGCGTTTTCTGATATTGCACTAGTAAGCACGAGTTGTACAGTTAAAAAAGAGATTAACCACAAGATTCTTGTTTTTAACAATGCATCTCCTTTCATTTTTTTGTTAATAAATTGACTGCCCAAAAGTAACATGGCATATTTATGCATATAATACGGACAGTCGTGCTCGTTCTGTATTGTCGAAATCAATACGTCTTGGAGCGTTTCTCTCTTTTTAACTATGGCGCCTTGCGCCACACTTGCTTTATTTCAAAGAACTAAAAATCTATTAATTTGTAAACCCTGTAAATCAGGGTCTGTATGACTAAAAATCTCTTACCCTGCGTTAATGTTTTTAAGCGGAAGAATTCTGTCTTTTCCGTCAACATAAGTAAGCCATCCATGCCTGTCATTTCCTTCTCTTACAACATCAAAGAATGCATGCTGCAGCTCTTTTGTTACTTTGCCAGGCATTCCATTTCCTACATTCATCTTATCAACTGATCTGATAGGAGTTATCTCTGCTGCTGTTCCGCTGAAGAACATCTCATCGGCCATATACAGCATTTCTCTCATCAGGTTGCCTTCTTTAACTTCGTAACCAAGGTCTTTAGCCAGTGTTATTACAGATTTCCTTGTAATTCCACTCAAGATCCCGTTATGTATGCCCGGAGTGTAGATAATATTATCCTGTACCAGGAACAGATTTTCGCCGCTTCCCTCTCCAACATAACCGTTGGCATCAAGAGCAATTCCTTCGCTGAATCCGTTCACAATAGCTTCCATTTTGATAAGCTGGCTGTTCATGTATGCGCCGCCTATCTTAGCCATCGTTGGTGTCGTATCAGGTGTGCTTCTTCTCCATGAAGAGACACATACATCTATACCGCTTTCATGGGCACCCTGGCCTAAGTATGAGCCCCATTCATATGCTGCAATGGTAAGCTCAACCGGATTCTTAAGGGGATTAACATTCAAATCATCATAACCACGGTAAGCAATAGGCCTAATGTAACAGTTTTCCAGATCATTCATCTTTATAGTATCCAGTATAGCTTCAAATATCTGCTCGTATGTATAAGGTATCTCTGCTCTGAAAACTTTGGCCGAAAGTATCAGCCTTCTGACATGATCACCCAGCCTGAAAACAGCGGGACCATTTTTGGATTTGTAACATCTTATTCCTTCAAAAAACGATGAACCATAATGTATAACGTGTGATAAAACATGAACTTTAGCTTCAGCCCAATCGATGAGCTTGCCGTTCATCCAGATCTTTTCAACTGATTTTACTGCCATGGCTTTAAAAATTTAAGTTATTAAATAAGACTTTTTCTGTAAATCCTGTATGTCTTATAAATCCATGCGCCTAGTTTTTCGGCTGTCATTCTCATTGGCATATTATCTTCAAGTACCCAGGAGATCTCTGCTCCGGTGTACCCATTCCTGTTTCCTGCTTTTATGGTCTCAAGGTAGAATACTGAATCGATTGCTTTTTTCTGGTATTCCGGTTTGACACCCATAATTATAACTCTTAAAAAATCTATTTTCTTTTTGCCTGTGAGTATCTTCAGGAATCCGAAAGGCAGCAGCCTTCCGTTTATCTTCTTAAGAATCTGGTTGAAATCAGGCAGCGCCAGAGTGAATCCTGCCGGTTTGCCTGCAACTTCAGCAAAGATTACAAGGTCAGGATCAACTATCATCTTCAGCGATTCGGCAAGGAAGTCGAATTCATCTGTTGTTATAGGAACAAACCCCCAATTTGATTCCCATGCACTGTTATAAATCTCCTCGATCCTTCGAACTTCGTTCTTAAGATCTTTCATGTTGACTATGTGAGTAGTGATATCGGAGCGTTTCTTGATGAGCTCACTCATTCTTTCGAGCTTTGCCATCATCTTGTCATTCTTAATCACCTCAGAGGGTATGTAATACGCAAACAGGTCTTTAGCCTTTTCAAACCCAAAATTCTCTATCTTCTGTACATAATGTCTAGGGTTATAAGTCATTAAAAAAACAGGACTTGAGTCGAACCCGTCAACCAATAAACCACATTCGTCATTGGTAGAAGGATTCACCGGACCAATGATCTCATCAAAACCTTTTCCTTTGACCCAATCACATGCAGTTTCAAACAGCATATCAGAAACATCTTCGTCATCAATGGATTCAAAGAATCCAAAGAAACCGGCTTTATCTTTGTGGAAATTATTGTGGTTATCGTTTTTGATCGCCGCAATTCTTCCCGCAAGTTTGCCGTCTTTTTCAGCTAGGAACAGGTCAATTTCAGAATGTTTAAAGAACGGATTCTTCTTTGGATCTAAATTCTTTCTCACATCAAAAATCAAGGGTGGAACCCAGAATGGGTCGCCTTTGTATAACTCCCAGGGGAGCTTAATAAACTTCATCCGATCAGTTTCGTTTTCTACCTTACGTACTTTGATCACGTCGTCTTGACTATAAAGAATTCAAATTACCAGCTTTAACATAAAAATGTATCTACGAAATATACCGGTTTTTGTTTAAAGATTCAATCGAATTTGGAGTGTAGTCCGGCCGGAGGTCTAAACATATCAATCAAAGTATCGAGATTCTTATCACAAAAATAAGAATGATAATAGTCATATAAATAAATATGTTATATACCTTATTTAAAGTTGAATATTAAGTTTGAAAAGTCAATTATTCAGATAATTGTGAAAAATCAGCATAAATGAAGTGATTATGACAACTATTTTGATTATTTTTGAAAAAACTAAGTAATCTCTATTGATAATTCGTTTGCGCTATCTAATTCTGGTGCTTCTGGTTCTGATTTGTATCAGTGAATCTTATTCGCAGGATTCCTGGTGGAAGGATAAGAAGTATAAGTCAGAAGAAAAGCAGCAAAAATTCAATGAATGCAAGCTCGCATTTCTAAATATAGCAGATGGCTTAATGTATTCAAATGTAACCTATATTAGCCCCTATTTCCAGAATGAGATCTATCTGAGCATGCAGAATGATGAAAAAGGATATTTCAACAGAGAACAATCTGCCTATATAATAGAAAACTTCCTGAATACTTACCCGGTATCATCTTTCAAATGGAGAAACTCCAGCCGATCGGAAAGATACGCCTTCGCATTGGGCAAATACAAATATAAGAAGGGCGGTTTCATAAGCACGTTCACTATTTCCGTTTCGCTCAAATACGTAAATGATCTGTGGCTGATCGACCAGATCATTGTAAACTAACCACTCACAACTTTTTTAAACATGTTCAACTTCACCAAAAAAGATATTCGTAAGTTCAAAGTACTGGGAATTCTTTCCTTAATGCTTGTATTTATTGTACTTTCGGTGTATGGTGTAAGATATTACTTTTCCAGTTCGATCATGAACAATTGGGAAAGCATTTCCGGAGACAAGAAAAACGAAATTCACGCAAATTGCCTGGACCTGTTTTATAGTTACCAAAACCAGGTGTCCCAATTTTCCTACAAACTTTCAAAAGACAGAAAACTCTCAGCTGCTTTTACGAACCAGAACTCTAGAAAAACTTATGAAGCACTATACGAAGAAGAGAACTTAAAAGATTTCAACGTTGAACTATATAATGGCAGACTGGAACTGTTTCTTTTCTCCGGAAGGCAGATAAATCCTGACGTATTGGAGCTAAGAAAGGCTCTTGCGGGGGAAAGATTTTCTGCAATAAAAGAAATAGGAATATATACATATGTAGTAGTATTTGATCCTCTAAGAAATGATTTAGGTATTATTGAAGGAGTTCTGGTTACTTCCGGGCTGCTGGATATAAACTATGAGATTCAGGGGAGGTTTTTCAGGAACACCGGTATCAAGAGGTTAATTTACGATAGGTACCATATAGATGTTGAATTCGAGTTTGCAAACCTCCCGTCAAACAGTTCAAAACTTGATACTGCAGCGGGAGAATTTTCAAGTATTGATCTCAAGAACATCAACGATCAGGTTATTGGAAGGATCATAATTCCGAATCTCGACCAGTCCTCTTATCTCCTGAATGTGATCGGGAAATTCAATAATCTTATAGGATTTCTCTTATTTGTACTTAATGTTGTGCTTATATACTGGGTTATTGCAGCAGTTTCAAAGACAGATTACATTTTTCTGAAGATATTGCTTACTGCCGGAGCATTGATTTCATCAAGATACATATGGATTGCAATGAATTTCCCCGGCCAGCTTCTGACAGAAATGGGTTCGGAAATTTTTTCCCCTGTACATTATGCCTCGGGAATAGGATACGGTATGGCCAAATCCCTGGGAGAACTTCTTATTACTTCACTGGTTATACTTTTTATTTCACTGTATTCCTTGATCCTTATTATCCGGTTTTATAAAGATGAATCAAACAAGAAGCACAAAATGTGGGTTATAGTTGCGGTTTCTTCTGCCGCTGCAGTAATATCAACTTTGGTGATCAATTACTACGGAGTGATTATACAAAGCCTGATTTTTGATTCTACGATCAAATTCATAGACAAAACTGATATATTTTCATTAAATCAACCGGAGCTTGTTACGGTTCGGATGATCATTTTGTTTTTTTCATCCGCTCTGATACTGGTCCAGGTAGCATGTGCACTTACTGCAACTAAATTTCTTAACCCTCATTTGATTTACAATAAATTTACCCGTAAAAATTCATCTCTGATATTCTTCATGCTGCTCATTCTTGTGAATCTGGTGATTGAATTTATGCCGATGCAAATTGAGCTGGCTCTTAAACTGAATCTGCGTGTACTTATACTTGTTCTCTCAGGTCTGTTTACATTATATCTGCAAAGGCAGTTTCCCATTGTCAGAGAATACAGATTTGTAAACGTTGTCAATTTTTCACTTGTCCTTCTTGCATGCGCAATCTTTGTACCGGCCATTTTGCTCAATAAGATCACATCGCTTGAAAACAGATATCTTGAAAAAGCAGCCAAAGAAATTTCTCAGCAATCAAGTGATAAGATCAGCTTCCTGATTTCTTCAACTCTGGAAGATATATCTGATGATACTCAGATAGAATCAGATCTTAAAGATAAGAATAAAGTTAGCAAACTTGCCTTCAATATATGGGCAAAGAGCAAATTCTATGAAGAGGACCTGAATTCAGCAGTTTTTGTGCTTGATACTGCAAAAAAACTGGTTAGTGATTTCAATATAAATCCGTCTGAACTGCTTTCTGATAGTGTCGTATCTTTCTCGCTTAAGAACATAGATAACAAAAGAGATGAAGAGGCTGTATCTGAGAGCACTGAAACAGATGAAGAGCCTGAAACACTTGACTTTTCAACTGTAATGAACTCGATGCAGCTTGAAGCAAGCGGGGTTATACAGAACAAGGATCTGAAGTTCTATTCTGCAATAATGCCGCTCGAGAAGCCCGATTTAAAAAACAGCAAATTTAACAAGATCATTGGTTATATTATCATTGCTGCGGGTTACGATGCGAAAAATTTTCTAACTCAGTCTAATCTTGGGATTTTTAATAATTTTACCCGTGATAATATTCTTAATAAACTTACATCAAATCCCGTAATAACTGAATTTTCAGAATCTGAACTGGTAGGTTCATCAAACAAGGATATTTCAAAATCTCTGGTTAAGTCGCTTGATGCTTTCAGGGAAAGCGTCAAAGATAAAATAGATAAATCCTCTCTTAGGTACGATGAATTTGAAAACGAGTTTTTTAAGTCATATTATGTACTGACTACAATCAAAAATGCAAACTCCGTAAATACTGAAAAGATCTATATTGTCAGCGTAAAGGTGAATGATTTCAGTCTGAATACATTCTTCTTTTTCCGCTATTTGCTTTTTATTGTTCTCATCTATATCCTGATACTTACGTTCTACCTCATATACAAAGGTTTTACTTATTTGCTGGATACTGAATCCGTAAAATTCATGAAATTCGGCTTCAGAGAGAAGCTTTTTGTCTCATTCATGCTGGCATCTGTTATTCCTATTGTAATACTGGCGATATATACCCGAGAATTTGTGAATGAGAAGAATGAAGATTCTTCAAAAAATCAGTTAATTTCTGATCTCAGGATCGTAGACCAGTATGTGAAGAATAAACTTTCAGCCGAGTCACTGAAGTCCGATAGAAATCCTAAGAAAGAATCCGGCGGTACTTTCGTAAACCTTTTTGATAAGGGTTTTACAGAGTCTGATAAGAACTTTAATTTTTACCTTAAGACAAGATTAGCAGCAACAACAAGCGAGCAGCTGTATAAATCTGACTTGCTTGATACCAGGATCAGCGGTAACGCTTATTATAATATTGTGCTTCTGAAGAAGGATTATTACTCCGAAAATCAGAAAATTGGAGATGACTTTACTTTTATTGTTGGTTATAAACCAATTTACGACAGTTATAATAATCTGCTGGGGATAATTTCAACACAAACGGTTTTTAAACAGAGCGAAATAAACCAGGAACTAACTGAAAGTCTTGTATATATACTCGGTCCGTATTTTGCAGCGGTAATACTTTTAGTATTCATTGTTAATTTCCTTTCTTACAGGATATCCAACCCAATTTTGAAGCTGCAGAAGGCAACAGAGCAGCTTTCAAAGGGTAACATCGATATTCAGGTGAAATCAAACAGCAAAGATGAAATTGGAGAGCTTGTTAAGAGCTTTAACAGAATGATACGTGAGCTCCAGCGCTCAAGATTTGAACTCAAAAAAGCTGAACGTGAAGGGGCGTGGCGCGATATTGCAAGGCAGGTAGCACATGAGATCAAGAACCCTTTAACTCCTATGAAGCTTGCAATGCAGCATCTTTATTATGCGTACACCCACGGTTCAAATGATTTTAAGTCAATTATACAAACAACCAATAAACTCATAATAGAACAGGTAGAAACCCTCAACCGGATAGCAACCGAATTTTCTAATTTTGCAAAACTGCCTAGCAGGAATTATGAATTGCTGAATATGAATGAACTCCTGAGCGATGTGGTTAAGCTGATGAATACTAACAACTCAATAAGCCTGAAACTTGTTGAAAAGGGGAGTAATGAAATGGTGATGGCTGATAAGGATGAGATAAAGCGGGCACTAATAAACATCATTAAGAACTCAATGCAGGCTATTGATGAGAAAGAATCTCTTAACGGTAATGGTAAGATCTGTATCGAAAGCAGTAACGTTAATGGTTACTACAAGATCACCATAGCTGATAATGGCGTTGGAATGGATGATGAAACGCTTAACAAGCTGTTTGAACCATACTTCTCTACAAAATCAAGCGGCATGGGGCTTGGTCTTGTGATCACTAAGAAAATTTTGGATGATATGAATGCAGTCATAAGTGTGAAAAGCAATATTGAAACAGGAACAGAAGTGGAGATTAAGTTTAAAATAGTGGAACATTCAGCTTAACCTTCTCTTTGAAAAAGAAGGCTGAGAGAAACAAAAAAAAAGCATCCAAACGGATGCTTTCATTCTTTACAAAATCAATTATAAATTATCTCTTAAAGTACCAGTATTTTTCGTCTTCAAAAAAGAACTCCATGCCGTAATGCTTCCTTATGAGTACTTTAAAAACTATGAATTTTCCCGGCGCTTTTGTGATCTTAGGATGCCTGCCGTAATCACTGCACGTACTCAATTCAAACAAAGTTGTACGCGGTATTTTACTTGGCTTGTACTCACCAATATAAATTGTCTTACTTTCAAGCATTTAAGAAAATATAGATTTTGCTATTAAACAAATATAGAAATTCAAGAAGTTAATGACAAGGAAAAACAACAAATAATAGTGTTTTTACGGTATTGCAGCTTGATTTCAGGCAAGAAAGTAAGAATACTTACGATTATTTCACACTCTTTCGGTTTATTATGAATTCTTAAATTGAAATTACAATAATAAATGAGTAATTTTGTAAAATTATGCAAAAAATCTCAGGTTTCGCTGCAATCATTGGGACTCCAAATGCCGGAAAGTCAACACTCTTAAACTCAATTTTGGGACAAAATATTTCTATAGTTACTTCAAAACCTCAAACCACAAGAAATAAGATATTTGGAATTTATACCAAAGATAATATTCAGATAGTTTTTGTAGATACTCCGGGAATACTTGATCCAAAATACAGGCTGCAGGAATTCATGAAGAAGGAAATAGACAGCAGCTTCGCTGAATCTGACATTATTATCCTGGTAATAGATGCTTTCAAATATGATTCGGGAATATTGAAATCAACCTACGAAAAATACAGAACTGAATTTTCAGCTCATAAACTTTTTTGTGTCCTTAATAAGATTGATCTTCTGAAAAAAGAAGAAGTTCTGGAAATGATCAAAGAAGTTTCAGATCAGTTCAAATTCGATGAAATAATTCCGGTATCTGCCACTAAAAAGTTTAACATTGATGACCTGATAAGCACAATTGCCCGGTATTTGCCAGAGAGTGAGTTTTATTTTGAACCTGATGCCGTAACATCGCAGCCGGAAAAATTCTTTGTGGCTGAGATCATAAGGCAAAATGTGCTCAAGCAATTCAAAGATGAAATTCCATTTTCAGTATATATAGATGTCGAAGAATTTAAAGAACGTGAAGCCGGAAAGGATTATATCCGTGCATCAATTATTGTCGAGCGTGACTCTCAGAAAGCAATAGTTATAGGTACAAGCGGATCGAAGATCAAATCGCTTGGTGAATCTTCAAGAAGGGAAATAGAGAATTTCCTCGGAAGAAAAACATACTTAGAGCTGTTTGTCAAAGTCCGGAAGGATTGGAAGAATGATGAAGACTTCTTAAAGAAGAATTTCAATAAACAGGGTGCCCCGGTAATATAGCATATATTGCATAATAATTTCAACAAATACCGTGAATTGATAGATGCCCATTTGTTCGGATTCTTAGAGGAGCAAACACAGAGGTCAAGGTATTCCAAAACCGGTGATAAATACCCGTTCTCTCTTTACGATCCGCTTAATTACATCATGGCCGGAGGAGGTAAAAGGGTCCGCCCGCTGCTAGTGCTGCTTTCTTGCGAAGCATTTGGAGGCAATATTCAAAATGCAATTGATGCAGCAATATCGGTTGAGATACTGCATAATTTTACTCTTGTTCATGATGATATTATGGATAATGCGGGAACAAGGCGCGGGAAAGAGACCATACATAAAAAATGGGATGTTAACGCTGCAATTCTTGTAGGTGATGAACTCATCGGGCTTTCCTACAGGTCGCTTCTTCGGTCTAAAACTCATAATATAACGGGTGTTGTAAAGGCTTTTACTGACGGAGTGATTGAAGTTTGTGAGGGTCAGGCAATGGATAAGGAATTTGAAACAAGCACTGATGTTACTCTTGATGACTATTTGATAATGATACGGAAAAAAACTGCTGAACTTTTGAGAACTTCATCAATAATGGGAGCAATTATTGGTAATGCTGATGAAAGCGGGATCAGTTCAATCAGTGATTATTCAGAAAATATCGGTCTTGCATTCCAGATTCAGGATGATCTTCTTGATGTAATTGCTGATGAAGGAGAGTTCGGAAAGAAAATAGGCGGCGATATTATTGAAAGAAAGAAAACCTTTCTTTACTTAAAGGCTCTGGAACTTCTTCACGGAAAACAAAAAGATGATTTTCTCTTTATGTACAATACAGATTCTGCAAATAGTGAGAAGATCAAAAAGATAATTTCAGCATACAACGATATTTGCGTGATAGAATCAGCCAGGAAAGAGATCGAAAAGTACACTATGCTTGCAAACCGATCGATTGAATGCATTAAGTCTGATTCAGCACGAAACAACCTTGAGCAATTTTCAGTCATGCTGCTCAACAGGAATTATTAAGGCATGATCGAAAAAACGGTTACCATAGTTAACAAAGCCGGAATGCACACCAGACCTGCTTCAGCACTTGTAAAAATAGCATCAAAATACAAATCTGATTTTTATATCGTCAAAAATGGATTCAGGATAAACGGCAAAAGTATTATTGGAGTTATGACACTGGCAGCAGAGCAGGGCTCAAGTGTCGTTTTGAGCTTTGAAGGTGTTGACGAGGAAAAAGCAGCAGAAGAGGTAATAAAATTTTTTGAAGACGGATTTGGAGAATTGTAATCAATAAATGAATACATGATGCCCGTAAAAGAAGAAATTACATTTAAAGGACTTGCCGCATCAAAGGGAATCTCAATCGGCAAGCCATTCCTATACAGGGCTGAAGTACCTAATTACAATATGGATATTCCTGCAGGCGGAAATATCGATCCTGAGAAAGAAATCGATGACTATGCAAAAGCAGTTTTACAGTCAATAAAAGAGCTAAACAAAATCTTTACGCTTGCAAAAGAGAAACTTGACGAAAAGAATCTGTTGATATTCGAAGCGCAGCTCAGTTTCCTTTACGATGATTTCCTGCATACGAAAGTAAAAGAAAGAATAGTTCAGGAGAAAAAGCCTGCCTTTGAGATCTTTAAAGACGAGATCAAGAACCTTGAAAACGCTATCCTGGCATCCGGTGATGACTATATGCGCGAAAGAATAAACGATGTAGAAGATATGAAGAATCGTGTCCTGAGAAATCTCTTGAAAGGAAGGCTGGTTTCAAAGATCACAGAGAACTCAATAGTTATGGCAAAGAACTTAACCCCTGCAGACACAATACTTTTCAGCAGCCGCAGTATGCTTGGCATTGCAACTGATCTAGGCGGAATTAATTCTCATGTTTCAATAATTTCACGCTCATTGAATATACCTGCAGTTGTTGCCCTTCATGATGTTTCTTTCAAGATCAACCAGGATGATCTTTTGATAATTGATGGCTATAAAGGTCTTTTGATCAAGAATCCAACAGCTGATACTATAGCCAGGTACGAAAAACAGATCAAGAAGAACAGAAGGTTTGAAAAGAAACTTGAAGAACTTGAAAAACTTCCCAGCACTACTAAAGACGGCAAGACAATTCAGCTCTCCACAAATTTGGAGTTTAACAATGAAGTTGATTATGTGGTAACACATTTTGGATGTGATGTTGGGCTTTACAGGACTGAACATTTATTCCTGGAAGCTGGAGATTTCCCAAGTGAGGAAGATCAATATGATCAGTACAAATTTCTTGCTGAGCATATCTATCCCGGCAGCGTAACAATAAGGACTTTTGATATTGGCGGTGATAAAATTCTGCCTGACGCTCAGAAAGAACTGAATCCTTTTTTAGGGTGGCGCGGAATCAGGATCTGTCTGGATAAAAAGGATGTATTCATGGCCCAGTTGAGGGCAATTCTAAGGGCATCTGCTTCAGGTAATATCAAGATTATGTTCCCTATGATATCAGGAGCAGAAGAAGTAACAAAGATAAAAACACTTCTTGAAGAAGCAAAATCTCAGCTTAAAAAAGAGCATATCAGGTATGATGAGAATATCAAGATCGGAATAATGGTCGAGGTGCCCTCTGCAGTAATTATTGCAGATGAACTGGCTCAAATGGTTGATTTCTTCAGTATTGGTACAAATGATCTGGTGCAGTACACTCTTGCCGTAGATCGAGACAGCAGCCTCGTCTCTGAGTTATATGAAAAATTCCATCCCGCAGTCCTAAGACTGATTGATATGCTTGTCAGATCAGCAGACAGGCATGGGATTCCGGTTAGTGTTTGCGGTGAAATGGCTTCTGATCCCATCGGCAGTTTACTGCTTATTGGTCTGGGAGTTGATGAGCTAAGTGTTGAAGCTGCTTCCTATTTAAGGATCAAGAGATTGATCAGACTTGTCAACTACGAAAGTGCAAGTAAAATCTCGGCGAAAATACTGACGATGGATACAGTTAAAGGAATTAAAGATTATGTTGAAGAATGTTTCAACAAGAATATAGGCGAGAAATTAACAGATGATGATCACTAAAGCAGAAATAAAAGCGATAGACAGCCAGAATATGTTCAGTGTGCTGGAAAATTTTCCGGCTCAGCTTAAGCAGGCATTTGATATTGGCTGCAATATTGAAATCCCTGATTATTTGAAAGATATTGATAATATAGTAATCACTGGACTTGGTGGTTCTGCAATTGGCGGAGATCTCCTTAGGAGTTACCTGCAATACGAGATCAAAGTGCCAATTCAGGTAAACCGGAATTATTACCTGCCGGCTTATGCAGGAAATAATACTCTTGTGGTTTGCTCAAGCTATTCCGGTGAGACTGAAGAGACACTCTCTGCCTATGACGATGCAAAATCAAAGGGATGCAGGATCGTATGTATTTCATCCGGCGGGAAACTTTCAGTAATTGCTGCCAGTGACAGAAATTTGGTTGTAATTGTTCCAAAAGGATATCAGCCTAGATGTGCGCTTGCTTTTTCATTCATACCAATGTTAATGCTGCTCGTAAAAGCCGGGATAATAAAGCAAAAGGACGAAGAAATTACTTCTTTAATTGAATTAATGAAGGCAAAGTCGGAATCTTATACCTCTTTTGATAATAATACAGCAATTGATACAGCCGCGCATATATCCGGCAGGATACCGATCATTTATTCTTCAAACGATCTGCTGGATATTGTTAACCTGCGCTGGAGGGGGCAAATGGCTGAAAATGCAAAAAACCTTGCTTTCGGTAATTACTTCCCTGAGCTAAACCACAATGAAATAGTTGGGTGGCAGGAAAATTCAGAAATTTTGAGTAAATTTGCAGTATTGTTTCTCAGAGATAGAGAGGATAATCCAAGGCTTCTGAAACGGCTTGAGATTACAAAAGATATTATCAGGCCATACAGAGGAATTGATATAGTTATTGAGTCGGAAGGGAATTCTAAGCTTGAAAGAATTTTTGATCTGGTGTATCTAGGAGACTGGGTCAGTTTCTATCTTGCAATAATAAATAAGGTTGACCCGTCACCGATCGAAAAAATTAATATTCTTAAAAATAAATTAATGGAGAATTGATCCGTGTGGATTGAATTACTGATTTCTACTGTTAAAATCGCCACAGTTATCACCGTACTTCTTATATCTGTTGCTTATGCTGTTTACGCAGAGCGAAGGGTTTCTGCTTTTATGCAGAACAGGTACGGACCGAACAGGGTTGGTTATCAAGGATTGCTCCAGCCGTTTGCAGATGTTATAAAACTTGTTTTTAAAGAAAATATAGTTCCTGCAAAAGCTAATAAAGCAATACACACTCTTGCACCAATGATATCTATTTTTGTAGCTTTGACTACAATTGCTGTTGTTCCTTTTGGTTACAAGATCGAGCTATTCGGTAAAGTAATTGCGCTTCAGATAACAGATGTTAATATTGGAGTACTTTATATTCTTGCTTTGACCTCACTGGGTGTCTATGGAATAACTCTTAGCGGATGGTCATCTAACAGTAAATATTCGTTATTTGGCGGGATACGTTCCAGCGCTCAAATGATAAGTTATGAACTATCTATGGGTCTGGCAGTAGTTGGCATTGTTTTGATAACAGGTTCATTAAGCCTTCAGGATATTGTACTTCAGCAATATGGCTGGAAATGGAATCTTGTACTTCAGCCCGTTGGATTTATTATTTTCCTTGTCGCATCGTTTGCTGAAACAAACAGATCTCCTTTTGACCTTCCGGAAGCTGAACCCGAACTCGTTGGGGGTTATCATACAGAGTATTCCAGCATGAAATTTGCATTGTTCTTCCTTGCGGAGTATGCAAACATGATAGTTGCATCAACGGTTATCACTACTTTGTACCTTGGCGGGTGGCAGTTCCCGTATCTGCAGACTTTTGGTTTGCCGCCGATGGTTCTTAGTATTCTGCAGGTACTTGTATTCTGTTCAAAAGTTGCATTCCTTGTTTTCTTCTTTATCTGGGTACGCTGGTCGCTTCCCCGTTTCAGGTATGACCAGCTGATGAACCTGGGGTGGAAGGTTATGCTGCCGCTTTCAATCTTGAATATTATTGTAACTGCAATCGTTGTTTCTGTGTTAAAGTAATCAAGTTAAATCTACTATAAAGTTAATTATAACATGAAGAAAATCATAGTATTATCAGTTCTCGCATTTAGCCTTCTTACCGGTTCTGGATCTTCCCAGGGATACGATTTTAATCTCGAAGACATAAACGGAAACAGCGTTAAACTTTCTGAACTTCTCAAAACCGGACCAGTATTTCTGCAATTCTGGGCAACATGGTGTGTCCCGTGCAAAGAAGAAATGAAAGTCTTAAACGAGATATGGGGAAAATACAAAGATTCAGGTTTTGTTTTTGTTGCCGTTAGCACGGATGACCAGAAATCAATCTCAAAAGTTAAGCCGTTCATTGAATCTAAGAGTTACAAGTTCACGGTTCTCTATGATTCTGATAAGAACGTTTTCAGTAGTTACGGCGGTCAGGATCCTCCTTTTTCGGTTTTGCTTGACCGGAACGGAAACGTGTTCAAATCATACTCAGGTTATATACAGGGTGATGACAGCAAACTGGAAAATGACATCAAAGATGCATTAAAGGTGGGGAAAAATTAGAAATGCTGAATATCAAGGGGGCAGTAAAATTAGCAGCAATAATTTTATTCTTTATTTCAGGATTTGTTTACTCTCAGCCAAAGCTCAACATTAAAGTTTCAGCATCAAATATTCTAAGGTACGGAAACGGTAAAGAAACAAGTGTATCTGGAGAAAATACCAAAAAATATTTCGAAGAGCTTGCTGACGTAAGGTTATTTGTAAATGATTTTCTTGCCGGTGTTCGTTATGAGTATGATGATCCAATTGAATTCGGAAAAAGCCTTAAAGGAATTTCCAGAAGATTCCTTGAATTCAAGAAGGATGATTTTACAG
>JAUQWT010000348.1 GCA_030835005.1 Ignavibacteria bacterium
CGGGTACTGAAAAACAATAAGTTTGATATTCCGTATTTTGCAAACAGGATAGTGATTTCCGAAGACAAGTCTTCATTCAGCCTGGATTTCCCATATTCTGATTCGGACTGCACAAAATGCGGAACCAGCAAACGAAATATAATGCTTAATAATACAGGTGATGATGAGATTTCGGTGTTTATTGGTGACGGTTTTTCCGATACGTGTGCGGTAAATTATGCTGATATTGTTTTCGCCAAGAAGTCCCTTGCATCATATTGCTGGAAGAATAATATTACCTATTTCGATTTCCAGACTTTTGGAGATATAAGAAAGAAATTAGAAAAAATTCTATATAAAAAAATTAAACACAGGCAGTCAGCCGGGATAAAAAGACGCGAAGTCTTTTTAAGAGGATAAAAAACTAAATGACATTAGGGCAATTTTTCTTCAAGTATCGTTCTTACACACCTCTGGTATTCATTATACCCATGCTTCTGTACGCAAGGCCTACGGTTGTAACTTTGGTAGCAGGCGGAGTGTTGGTTATTGCTGGAGAGTTCATCAGATTTTGGGGAGTATCTTATGCCGGAAGCGAAACAAGAACGACCGGGAAAGTTGGGGCTTCTAACCTCGTTACACAAGGACCGTTTGCCTATGTTCGCAATCCGTTATATATAGGTAATATCATTATGTACCTGGGTGTAAGCATAATGTCCAACTCACTCGTTCCATACCTGCAGATCTTAAGTGTATTATATTTTAGTTTTCAGTATTACTTCATAATACTGGAAGAAGAGGAATTCCTTAAAAAGGAATTCAAAGCAAAATATGATGAATATTTCAGTTCAGTAAACAGGTTTCTTCCCAAACTTTCTCCATATTCAGAAATCAAGAGATCTAAGTTGTCTCAAAACATATCCGGTGCATACGTTTCTGAAAAACGAACATTCCAGGCTGTTTTCATTAGTATGATTATGATAGTCCTTATTTTTTTCCTGATAAACCAATAATGGATCAGGCTCCGGGCATAGCTGCAAAGAAGAGTGTATTCATATCCGCCGGTGAGCTTTCCGGCGATATGCATGGAGCTAGCCTGATGAGTGAGATCAGGATCCAATTACAGGGAGCCACCATACACTTTTCCGGACTTGGCGGAAATTTAATGGCTGAACAAGGGTTTAAATCTTTATATGATATCAAAGAACTTGCCACAGTTGGCTTTGTTGATGTTATCAAAAAATACGGATTCTTCAAAAAGGTAATTGCAGATTGTGTTAAGTTCGTTAGAGATAATGATCCGGATGTGGTTGTGCTTATTGATTACCCCGGATTTAACATCCGGCTGGCTGAGGAGATAAAGAAATTCTACAAAGGAATTATAATTTATTACATTTCTCCTCAATTATGGGCATGGCATGAACGAAGAGTAAATAAGATCAGGAAATTCACTGACAGAATGCTGGTAGTTTTCCCTTTTGAAGTGGATTTTTATAAAAAGCATTCTGTAAATGCAATATATGTTGGTCACCCGCTTGTAAAGAAGATCAAAAATTTTCTTGATGCTTCACCGACGGCTGTAAAAACAGTGCCTGGTGAAAAGATTATTACTATACTCCCCGGCAGCAGAGAAGGCGAGATAAGGCAGCATATGCCCGTAATTATTGATTCATTGAATCTGCTCAGGAAGAAATTCAAACTGAGAGTATACCTTAGCGCTGCACCCGGAAATCTGGGAGCAGTAAACGAATTTAAAGAAAGTATCAGTGAGTGCGATGTTATCACAGGAAATGCTTATACACAAATGAAAAACTCTGACCTGGTACTTACCAAGGCAGGAACATCTACCATGGAATGCGCGTTAATTGGAACTCCGCATTTGATTTTTTATAAGACATCCCCTTTTAATTATTACCTTTTGAAGCCAATTGTGAAAGTCAGCAAGCTGGGAATTGTGAACATCATTTCCGGTAAAGATATTATAAAAGAGTTCGTTCAGAATGACTTCACGCCTGAAAAAGTTCATGATGAAGCCGTTAAGATACTTAATGATCCAGAATACAGAAGTAATATGAAATTAAATCTATCTAAAGTGTGGGAGATCCTTGGAAATAGAGATGCATCTGCAGAGGCAGCAAAGATTGTCATCGAGGAGGCACAAATTTGAGAATATTACTGCTGCCTTTTAGTTTCATATACAGGATCGCAGTTGGCTTCCGCAACTTTCTGTACAATGCAGATATCATCAGATCAAAGATGCTTGAGCCAAAGGTCATTTCAGTTGGTAATATTGCTGCCGGCGGTACAGGCAAAACTCCTCTGGTAGAATTGATCGCTGAGTATCTACTGAATAAGAAGAAACATATTGCAGTTGTTGTAAAAGGATATAAACGCGAGTACGATGATATAAAAGTTGTTGAATTCGGATTTACAAACGAAAAACACCAGCTCAATACAGAGAATCTGGGTGATGAGGCTCTATTGTTACTTGAAAATCTATCCTGGGCTGAGACCGGGCTGGGACTTCTTATTGTTGGTGATGATAAATTGAAATCCGCCAAATTTGCAAGCAGTAAATTCAAACCTGAGATAATAATTATTGATGACGGATTTCAGCATAGGAAACTTTTTCGTGACTTGGATATAGTGATTGTGAATTCTGACTCAGATAAGTACATGATCCCAGCAGGCAATCTAAGAGAACCGATGAAGAATCACAAAAGAGCAGATATTCTCGTAATCAATAATAAATTCGAAAAAGACGTAATTGTAAAAAACTGGAAAAACAAGCCCAAGATAGTCTGCAGTTATATCTTTGAAGAGTATTTGAACATTAATGGCGAAAAGTTGGATACCAGCTCAGGTAACAAAGCTACTGTTTTTTCAGGAATTGCCGAACCGAATTCATTCAAAGTTCTGCTGGAGAGTAGTGGCGTAGAAATAAAAGATTTCATTGTATTCCCTGATCATCATAATTTCACAGTCAAAGATCTGAATACAATATCAAGATCGTTTAATAATTCCGGTTCTGATCATTTGATCACAACACAAAAGGATTTTGTCCGACTAAAAAATTCAGAGCTTGTTTTAAGCGCAAAAAGCGATAATGTTTACAAAAACCTGCTCTACAATTATCCACTTTATTATGCCAAAATAAAGATGCAAATTAATCAGAATGCCGAATTATTGTATAAAGAAGTTGATAACCTGCTGAGGACAGAATGAGCAAATTGACCGGGCTTACCAAGAGCGACAGCAGATTCGAAAACTATATAAACTGGCTTGAAAAAGAAGGCCTTTCGTATTTGATTTTGGATTGGGAAAAGAATAATTTCGAAGACATCAGAAAATGCTCCTCTTTACTGTTAACGGGAGGCGCAGATATCTTCCCGGAATTCTATAATGACTGGGAAGACGGCAGTAAGCGAGATGAATATATTCCAGAGCGCGATGGGTTTGAATTTAAACTACTTGATTATGCTTTTGAAAATAAATACCCTATACTTGGAATTTGCCGCGGATTACAGGTCATCAACTGCAAATTAAAAGGAAGTCTGATAAACGACATAGAGACAATACGCGGTTCAAATCATAGAAAAATTGCCCCGGGAAATGACCGCCAGCATCATGTGAATGTAACAGCTGGCACGATACTTAATGGAATACTTGGTGTATCCGAAGGCACAGTTAACAGTTCACATCACCAGGCAATTGATAGGCTAGGCGAAGGTCTTGTGGTTTCGGCAAAATCTGAAGACGGCATCATCGAGGCAATTGAATGGGAAGAGCCTGAAGGAAAACCGTTTTTCCTAGCAGTTCAGTGGCACCCGGAAAGAATGTCAGATATGTCTGGTCCGTTCAGTAAGAACATTATCGACAGATTTAAAGAAGAAACAAATAATAACTAAAGTGAATAACGCCCTCAGAATATTATTTTTATTGCCGCTGCTTGTGCTGGCAGCTTGCTCAGGTTCATCAGGAAGTAACGACGAACTTGATAGAATTCCCGTAAAGGATATTAAAGAACGCATTAACCGAAACTCCGGTTTGATAGAAACACTCGAAGCTTCGGGCAATATTGCATTCGATTCGCCTGAACAATCAGGAACAGGGTGGATCGAAATACGCATCAAAAAGCCTGATACTGTTTTCGTTAGAATAGAAGGCCCATTCGGAATATCTATCGCTAATGCACTGATAACAAGAAGTGACTTCATTTACTATAACGCTCAGGAAAATAAGGCTATTACGGGACCCAGTACTGATATTAATATTGGGGCAATCTTGCGCATAAAAGTATCGTTTGATGAACTTATAAGCGGGTTTACCGGAGGCTTTAATTTTGATAATAGTCCTGAAGATTCATCACAGGCAGCCTCGGAAAACAGTTTCTATGTATTGCAGTCAGATAAGTCAGGCGGGAAGCAGAAATTCTATGTCGAACCCGGCAGATTCACTATACAGAAATATAATTATCTTGATGAGAAAAATACTTCCCTGGTCGAAGTCAATTATTCAAATTACCAGGAGGAGTCAGTTGCAGGAAGCTATGTAAATTTCCCTGGAACAATAAAGATAAAGAACCCTACAAAGAAACAATCGGTATATGTGGATTACATCAACAAAGAGATCAATAAGCGTGACCTTTCATTCAAGGTTAAGATACCAAAATCAGCCAAAGTAGTTAAATGGGATTAGCTTCGCAATTAAGAAATGCGTGTTTGTTAGTGTTACTGGTGATTTTTTCCGGGGCAACTTACCAGGAAATCATTACGGATAAGCGAAAACAGGCCGATATAATTGAAAAAGAAATTATTGAAAGCAGAAGCTTAATAAGCAGTAATTCAATTAAAACATCATCAATTAAGCAGCAGATCGACAGCGTTGAATCTGCCATCAATGCCATCAATAGTTTTCTGAAGAATTACGAAAATGAAACTTACATGACCCCAGACCAGATAGCAATTGAAACAAATATGATAATTTTCCTGGCAGAAGAAGTCGAGCGCATCCAGGCAAGTTTTCGCCAGAAAGTGGTTAACCTGTATAAACACGGAGAAAACTATGAACTTGAGCTTTTGTTGAGTTCCAAGACACCGAATGAATACCTCCGCCGGAACCAGTATCTTCAGAAGTTCTCTCAGAACAGGAGAAAAGAACTGCGTGATCTGAAATCAAAAAAGTTCATTCTCGAAGAGAAAAAAAAGATGCTTAGCCTTTCGGTATCCTCGCAAAGATTCTATGTTGAGTCAAAAAGAGGTGACAAGGCATTGCTTGACGGGAAACTCAGAGAACTTAATTCCGGGAAGGAGACTCTGGAAAACCAAAGCAGAGTTACTGAGGAAAAGATTAAGAGGTATGAAACACAGCTAAACAACATAAGAAACTTCATCGGCAATTTTGAAAGCAACAGGGAAAGCTTTAAAGAAAGTAAGTACAACAGAATAAGCTACGAGTCTGCCGACTTAAGTACAGTCAAAGGTAATATTAATCTTCCAATTGATCTTGGACTTACTACCACAGGTTTTGGAAGCGTTGCTGATAATAAGACTGGCAGTATTTCGAACAATAACGGAATGGATTTTTCCATTTCAAAAGGCTCTAAGGTATATGCAATTGCCGGTGGCGTTGTAAATCTTGTAGGCGAGCTTCCATTTTACGGCAAAGTTGTTATCATAAAACATGATAGTGGTTACCGCTCTGTTTATGCTGTCTTAAGTGATGTAAATGTAAGCGTTGGTGATGCAGTTAAGCTGAACCAGGTTATCGGTAAAACGGCAGAGACACTTGAAGGCCAGACTTTCCATTTTGAATTGTGGAAGGATGCAGTTCCTTTGAATCCAAAAGAATGGTTAAGATTCTAAAATTTTAAACCTTATATCGCATTTGAGAATACTTTGATTTCTAAATGAATTGACAATATTTGAGTACCCCAACACACTGAATTCCTAAATTGATTTTGGTTTAATTTCTTGTTATTTTTGTAGATTCAAAATCAGCAAAATAGCTAAAAATGGCGGAAAATAAGGGCATTTTTGACAAAAAAGATGCTGAAAAACCGTCTGAATTCCAAAAGGTCGCTAACTCTTACAGTTCCGGTTGGAGATATGCTGAATACGCGTTCCAATACGGAATTTCGATAGTTCTTTGTTCATTGATTGGTTACTGGCTGGATAAATGGCTGAGTACGGGTAATATGTTGTTTATTATTGGAGTTCTGCTCGGTTCAGTAGGCGGATTTGTTAATCTTCTAAGGGCTGTCAGCAAAAAACCCCAAGGTGGAAAAAGTGTAAAGTGATGGTTTCAAACGAAAAATACAGTTTCAGCAGATTTTTCCTTTACCTCGCAGTAACAAGTTTTATAACTGCAGCCATTGCATACTATCCGGTCTCAGTTTATGCCGAAAGGTCTCAGATAAGTTCTTTTATCCCAGGTTACTTGATAAGTTTGGTTAACGCTCTTATCGGATACAAGCTCAGTTTAATGGCCTTTAACAAGTCAGTAAAGAGCTTCATGGTTATTGTTTTCGGAGGCATGGGGATCAGATTGATTATAGTAGTGATATCTCTTCTTATACTGATACAATTTACAGCACTTGATTCAATAAGCCTCGCCGCATCTGTTTTCTTCTTTTATACGCTTTTTGTATGTATTGAAATATATTTCCTTCACAAGTTGTCCTCAAAGAAGGGTGATAAAGAGGAAGTTACAACGATTGAAAACAAAGTTTAAATTCTGAACTAACATATAATGACTTTACTTACCGTTTTTTTGCAGCACGCTCCCGTTGATTCTACACTTGTAGAAACTGTTAAGGACGATGGAAACTGGATCATGCATCATATTTCGGATAAACCCATACTTCCAATACCACCTATTCATATTGGCGGCTTGACAATTGATATGTCGATCTCCGCAAAGATCCTCATGCTCATCGTTTCAGGTTTCCTCATGCTTTTAATATTCAGTTTAGCCGCAGCAAGAAACCGCAAAGGCAAACATCCAAAAGGGCTTGGTAATTTCGTGGAAATGATGATGGTATTTGTAAGAGATGACATTGTCGTTCCTTCAATGGGCAAAGATGGCGTAAGGTTCCTTCCGTTTTTCTTCACCATGTTCTTCTTCATACTGTTTATCAACTTTCTTGGACTTGTCCCGGGAATGTCAACAGGAACAAGCAGTGTAAGTGTTACTGCGGGATTGGCAATTATCACTTTTATAATGACGCAGGTTTATGGGATTAAACATAATGGATTTGCAGGTTATTTCAAGGGCCTTATACCGCCCGGCGTGCCGATGTTTGTACTTCCGGTGATGATAATCATCGAGTTCCTTGGACTGCTGACAAAACCCTTTGCTTTAGCTATTCGTCTATTTGCCAACATGACGGCAGGCCACATTGTTATATATGCTCTAATTGGGCTTATTTTCATGCTTGGTTATGTTGCGATTCCGGTCTCAGTAGCGTTTTCGCTGTTTATCTATGTACTTGAAATTTTAGTAGCAGTCTTACAGGCTTATATATTTACAATGCTATCTGCGCTTTTTATCGGGATGGCAATTCACCAGGATCATTGATTTTACAAACAATACAAAATACAAAAACATATTAATCTTCTAAGAAAGGATACATTCAAATGAGCTTAGCAGCATTAGCAGCTGGATTAGGTGCAGGACTTGCAGTTATTGGGGCAGGACTTGGAATCGGAAGACTCGCAGCATCAGCAATGGAAGCTATCGGCAGACAGCCTGAGGCCACCGGAGATATTAGAACCACTATGATCATCGCAGCAGCTCTCGTTGAAGGTGTTACACTCTTCGCGCTTGTTATCTGCTTTATTTTAGCCGGGAAGTAATTTTAAAGTTAATCACGCCTTAATACGCAGGCGTGGTTAACATGGTTTTTCCACAAATCAATTTTTATCATTAAAAAGGATATTTATGACTTTAGCTTATTTATTTTTAGCGAAGTTTTATAATGTTTTGCTGTTCATAAGCAGCGAAACCGGCGAAAAGAAAGATACTCTTCTTTCAGTCGAGCCGGGATTACTGATATGGACTATCATTATCTTCTTCCTGCTGCTTCTGTTACTTAAGAAGTATGCATGGGGGCCGCTGTTGAAGTCACTTAATGAAAGAGAACAGAGCATAAAGGACTCGGTTGAAAAAGCCGAGTACTTAAAACAGGAAGCTGAAAAGATACTTGCTCAGAATAAAGCACTTCTTGCAAAGGCAGATGAGGACGCACGCAAAGTTATTGCAGAAGGAAAGGAGCTTGCAGAGAAAATGAGAAATGAAATGATCAGCAAAACTCATGATGATACTTCAAGAATGATCAGCCAGGCAAAGAGTGAAATCGAAAGAGAGAAGATTGGGGCATTAAACACTCTGAAAGATGAAATTGCCAATTTGGCTATACAGGCCGCAGGCAAGATAATAGACGAGAACCTGGATCCTGCAAAACAGAAGAAGATTATTGACGGCTTTATCAATAAGATCCCTCAGAACTAGATAAATGAAAAACAGCAAAGCAGCAAGAAAATACAATTTAGCATTATACGATACTGCACTTGAACTTAAATCAGTTGAAGCTGTTAAGAAGGATTTTATTGATATCAGGAATTCAATTGCAAACTCAAGAGAGCTTTCAAATTTCCTTGCTACCCCAGTTATCAGTATGGAGAAAAAAGCCGGCGC
>JAUQWT010000349.1 GCA_030835005.1 Ignavibacteria bacterium
TCTTAAGCTGGAAACAGTTCAGCAGTTAATAGACGAACACTTCTCAAACAACAATGATGCAACGCTGCTGACTACTGTTTTTGAAAATCCGTTCGGTTACGGAAGAATTGTGCGTGATGCAGAAAGCAGGTTTGAAAAGATTGTTGAGCACAAGGATGCATCTGAAGAAGAGAAACTGATTAAAGAGATCAATCCTGCAATTTATATTGTTAAGGCAAAAGTTTTGTTTGATGCCTTGAGCAAGATTTCTCCTGAAAACACTCAAAAAGAGTATTACCTCACAGACATTTTTCACTTTATCCCCAAGGAAAAGACCGGTACAGTAACAACTAGAGATGAGCTTGAAGTAACAGGTATTAACTCAATTGAGCAGCTTAAGGAAATGGAAGATGCTTTGAACTCAAGAGGCTGAGAATTGAAGAATAAAAGCTTGTCTGAGAAATTTTACCCTGAAGATATAATAGCCATTTTCTTTTCGGGTATAACCATTTTCATCCAGGTCTATCTTTTTTCAACTGGTGCCATTACTGATCCCTATAAGTTCATAACTCCATCTGTATCCCTTTCAGTATTGATTTTCTTCATTGTTTACCAAAGGAGCTCTTCGCTTAAGTCTGTTAAGTTTTTGCGGAGTTACCTTCATATTCCTTTTTACGGCATAATCTTTTCAGCTTTCCAGTCATTTGTTCACAAAGTAAATCCAAATGATTATGATGACCTGCTGCTGAATGCTGATCTTACCGTGTTTGGTTTTGATATTACGAGCCGGCTGGAAACAGTTACATCACCCTGGCTGACTGAAGTCCTGACGCTTTCATATTTTTCCTACTATGTATTGCCTACTCTCACATTCGTACTATTGTTTTTCACTAAAGAAAGCAGAGCTTTTGCAAAGTCACGGGATTACCTTCTCTCAATTGTTATCGGCTGGTACGGCGCTTTCATTTTCTATATTCTGCTGCCGGCTGCGGGGCCTGATATAGCCTTTCCGCAGCATTATACTGTTCCTTTAATCGGGCTTTCACCCCTAACAAGCATGTACCTTCAAAACCTTGGTGAGTACTTAAGGGAATCGTTCGTGCGCAATACATTCCCAAGCATGCATTTCGCGATAATCCTGATAACGAATTTTTTTGCTTTCCGGTTTAAGAGAAAATATTTCTGGTTCTGCACTCTGCCGCTCGGTACTTTGCTTGGTATTGCAACAGTTTACCTGCGGCAGCATTATCTTATTGACCTTGCCGGTTCCGTTCCAATGGCTGCCTTCAGCATTTATGCAGCACTTATGTTAAATCAAAGGAGCGCCCGATAGAGTGTCTCTTTGTCAGAATCTCAAACTTAATCCTGCAATTACTTCAGGAGCACCATCTTCATTTCATTAACATATTCACCCGCTTCTATCCTGTAGAAATATATACCGCTTGCGTAAGATGACGCATTCCAGTCAGCAGTGTATGAGCCGGGCTGGAGCAGGCGGCTAACAAGGTCTACGACTCTCCTGCCTGTCACATCAAAGATAGTTATCTTCACAAATGAGTTCTTCGGTATATCAAACTTGATGTTTGTAACGGGATTGAACGGGTTCGGATAATTCTGGTAAAGCCCGAACTCCTTCGGTATCTCAAGCCCCGAAAGATTTATGCCGGTCATAGTAGTGGTTGCGCAGGTTACATTTGAATAGGCAGATGATGCCATGCAGTTTGTTGCATAAACTCTGTAACAGTATTCAGTGTTTGGCGTCAATCCAAGATCAGTGTACTGAGTTGTATTTGCAGGGACTGAATCTCTGAAGGCCCACGTGCTTCCGCCATCGGTGCTTCTTTCAATCATGAAGCGGGCTTCGTTATCAGAGCTGTCCGCCCAGTTTATTCTTATACTTGTATTGCCAAGGACAATTGAGGTGAGTGAATTTCCGGGCGATTTAGGGGCAGATATTTCGCCTCCATTGACTGCTAAAAGCGGAATTTCTGCATACTTTCTTACACGCACCCAGTCCATTGAGATGCTCGTGGTTCCGTTACCTGTGCCTCCAACCGGACGCCCAATTAACAGGTGCAATGGTTCATCTTTAATAATAGCGCTGTCTGTCGTATTCCAGGTAACATAACCTTCATTAGCCGGAAAGCCTGCGATTTGACTTCCGGTGGCAACCCATGTCAAAGACCAGATTCCTGTTGGAAAATGTGCATAAAATTCAGGACCAATAATTTGAATTCCTCCTCTGCAATATTCCTGGTTTTCACTTGTAAAACTGCTTCTGTTAATAGAAGCTTTATCAAACATCGTTAGTGAAATTTTCAATTGTTTGTTTATATCTTTTGCCCAATACAGTCCGGGATACTGGGGACGGGATGATACTGCTGTAACATTTGACTCTGCGGTAAAGACATCTGTCAGCGGGAATATCATATCTGAACGCCATAAGTGATTGATATCATATGAAAATGTAGCTACCCCGCCTGAAAAAGCTACTGAGCTTGGACCGTTACCGCATTCATCTATAAAGCGTCCTAGAGTATTATTATCAAATCCTTCGTAAAATGAAAAAGTCTTTCTTGGATTGCTTTGAGAGTTTGCAGCCGGATTACCGTAGAACATGTAAATCGTTTTTGTACTATTAGCCGGGAGGTTGTTTACATTTATCCATATTACAGTGGTATTAGTATTGATACCGCTTTCTAAATAATAATTCAGCGGGTAGCACAGTGCATCGGTAAAGCGTATATCTCCGCCGTCAGATTTCATCTTGCCCGCAGATATCAATGCAAGTGTATTGATCGTATCGCAAACTTCAAAATCAGTATATGCTGATGAATTGGAATTTGTTACATTAATTACTGACATAAACTGCCAGCCCGGTAAGCAATTGCAGCTCTGTGAGGATCCTGATTCAACATTAAAGAACAAAAACAGGCACGTTGTTAAGAAGAAAATGATGTTTTTCATTTGCCTGGAAGTTAAGTTTGGTGTAAAATAAGTCATTAAGAATTCAGAAAAAATCGTGAAATGCAATAACTATAGAAAAATCAGCATTTCGGCTCAGAATCGGGGTTCTTGCAGTATTTAGAGATTAGCATGAAGGGGTTCAGTTTGAATACATAATATTTCAGAGATATCTTTTCATTGATCTTTCAAATTGAGTATCTGCAACCGATCAACTACTTCAGCAATACCATCTTCATTTCCTTTATAAACTCACCCGATTCAAGACGGTAGAAATAAACACCGCTTGAGAAATTTGAACCGTCGAAATCGACTTCATAACTTCCTGCCTGCATTAATCCATTCACAATTTCGGCTTTCTCTCTCCCTAAAACGTCATACAATACAAGTTTGACATTTGAGCTTTGACCTTTGGCATTAAGCGGAATATCAAATTTGATCTTGGTTACAGGATTGAACGGATTGGGATAATTCTGGTAAAGTACATATACTGCAGGTATAACTGTTCCGCTGTTTGAAAATCCCACCAGCGCAAGAGCGGTATCACAGGCTGATGGAGTATAAGCCGATCTACCTCTGCAGTTTCCTGCACAAACTCTATAGCAGTAGATCTGTCCCGGTGTTAACAAGCTGTCTCTGTACGTATTAACTCCGCTATTGACTGAATCCTTATTTATCCAGTTTGCACCGCCGTTAGTGCTGCGCTGTATATAGAATTTATCTTCATTAGTTGAATTATCGGTCCAGCTAAGATTGATCTTTAGTCCGCCTACCGCAAGGGCAGTCAAAGCTGTTGGGTTATTCGGGAAGGTCTGCTCTGCACCCATTGTGCTTACAAAAGGAAGCGAACCGGAAATCCATTTCCTTACTCTTACCCAGTCAACCGTTATGGAACCTGTTCCCGCTGCAACACCGCCTATCCCTATTCGGAAATTGCCTTTTGGGTGAATAGTGCTTGATGAGGCAAATGAACCAACAGTCGGGAATTTGCACCTGATATCTCCTGTTGAAACCCATGTAATTGACCAAATGCCGGCAACGCTTGTGAACCTATACAGCGGTGAAACAAAATTCTGCCCCTGGCATTGCCCTGTACTTGTATTGCTGGCTCCGACACGGACACTGTCTGTGCTGATCAGTGTCGAGTACGACCTGCCGGCCGCATTATTCAGTATCTGATATAGCCCGGGCCACGTACCGCTTGCTGCATTCACTTTCATTTCCGTAGTGTAAACTTCGGATCCCGAGTAAACACTGTCGGAGTATATCATCAAAGCTACATCCCAGCTCATTGTAAGCAATCCGCCCGAAACAGTTACCGAACCCGAACCGCAGGGCTGAACAAACTGCTGAAGGGATGAACCTTCAAAACCTTCATAGAATTTGAAAACCAATCCTCCGCTGCTTACAGCGGTGGCAGACGGATTGCCATAATACATGTAAATCGTTCTTGATGAATTTGCAGAAAGGTTTGGCACTTTGAACCAGATAACTGTTGCTGCAGTATTAATTCCTGTTTCAATCCAGTAAGGAATATCATTACACAGCGAATCCGAAAATCTCAAATCAGAACCATCGGGTTTCATCTTGCCGGAACTAATCAAAACCTGAGTATTAACTGTATCGGCAATTTCAAAATTCAGCTGAGAAGGATTATTATTGATAATTGTAAGCGGTGTCCTGTAATTCCAGCCCCAATAACAACACTGGGAGTAAATTTGGAATACTGAATTTATGGCAAAAAAAAGCACAAAAAAGGACAGTAATCTTATTCTCATTGCCAACAGGCAGGTTAAATTATTGATATTTCGGGATAAAAACAGTATTCCCGTATCAATATTAAGGAATAAATTGCACTGTTATTATAACGTTTTTCGTTATTTATGTTCGTGGTGTG
>JAUQWT010000350.1 GCA_030835005.1 Ignavibacteria bacterium
CGAGTCAGGGGAGAGGAATACTTTAGGCTTGCCATCGTCTTCAACTACCTGGGTCAAGTCAAGATTCGCACCCTTTATGGCTATTACGCACACCACAAAGATGTACAGAGCCTGGTATATTATGAATTTTACGTCTTTCTGCTTACGCATTTTCTATAGTCTCCTGATCCGCCAATTATTGATTTCTCTTCCCTGCAAGGTATGCAAGGTTATCAAGTCCTTTGATAGTCTGAACATCTTTAAACGAGTTCACCGTTTCTGTAAGCATATGCGAAGTTATCTGGAGCTCTTTTAACAACGCTTCGTCCGGATATTTCAAATTATCCATCTCTTTAAGCAGGTTGCGCATTGCTTCAAGGTTCTTCTTCATAACTTCACTGTATTCTGCAGTCTGTGAAGCTGCTGCAAGCGCAGTAGTCAGAGACTGACTTGTATTCTGTAATTCTCTGAGCAGTTCAGAATCATGAACATTTGTCTTGCTCATTTCTGATATTGCATTCTTCATGATAACAACGTTCTTTGAAATTTGCTCGCCGAATTCAGAAGCTTTTTTGAGTGAATTCATTAGCTCTGCTGCTTCTTCTTTTGAGAACTTCTCATAACCTGTTGCTGCTACTCCGCCGGTTCTGTTGAAGCCGTCATGAAGCTGCTGCAATATTGCTCTTTGGTGAATATCTTCTCTTTCTGTGAAATACTCTTTTTCAAGATCATTGAGCTCTTCACGAAGTTCTGCAAATTTCAAGCCCTGTGCATCAAAGACAGTCTCAAACAACTTAGCTACAGCAAGTATTACTATTGATTTAATTTCAAACGGAACGGAGAATCCCAAGAATACAACAGGACCTTCTTTTATAGAGATAAGAAGTATAGCTGCTCCAAGCAGCGGAAGAGCTGTACCAATACCGTCAACAATTGTTGCATAACGGTTTGTAATTCTCTCAATAATTTCCTGAGAACATCCTTTTGTGGATACTTCTTTCATCAGCTTCCTGTAAGAAAGTTCTGCAAGAAGAATGAACAAAGCATACACTATAAACGGCATCCACCATAATGATATTGGCTCAACACCTTTATTCAAAACAACGCCGCCCGGGAAGATTGCATTTGCGAGGGTTTGCGCTATTTTACCTAAAAATGGTACATTCGCAACATCAATAAATACTGAAACAAGTAATGCAATTAGTGATGGTATTGCAGGTGAAAATCTTCCTACTACTCCTTCAGCCTGGATTTTTGATATACCCCGGTTAATTACATATTGTTTTAATTCATGGTACTCGGTTGACTGTTTAAGCAGCTCCTGGACTCTTTTATCAAGATTATCCTTCTTAAAGTTGCTTCCGAATAACTGCGATGAAGAACCGCTACTTGGCGCCGTTTTTACATTAGCAGATGAAGTTTGATCCATTGTTGTAGACTCCGTTTATTTAAATTATTTACGAAAGAAAAATTATTGTAAAAACAATTAATGTTAATCAGGTAACTATTAAAAATTTCAACTTAATCGCAATATTTAGCAATTAGTTTGAAAATACAATACCAGAAATACGTTAGAAAATTTGGCGGGTTGAGTTTTGGCCAAAAAACAACAAATTTATCTACTCTTGATAGGTTACTCTTAAAGAGTGAACCTTATTCGTTATAGGGATGTTTATCGATTCACTAACCTTTTTCTCAAAATCCGGCAGAAACTTCTTAATTGCCCATTTGACGGGCCATGCGGCAGCATCGCCGAACGCACATATTGTGTTACCTTCTATATTATTAGCCACGTCAGTAAGCAATAAAATATCTTCAGGTCTGCCCTTTCCGTTATCAATTCTATCAA
Organism: Ignavibacteria bacterium; assembly: GCA_030835005.1. Taxonomy (GTDB): domain Bacteria; phylum Bacteroidota; class Ignavibacteria; order Tepidaquicellales; family OLB5; genus OLB5. The sequence goes on from JAUQWT010000350.1 coordinate 1,829, forward strand.
GAATTCTAAGCATCCAGCCGCAGCCTTCACGGCAGGGTGTGCACTGTCCGCATGATTCATGATAATAGAACTTTGTAATCCTCTTTATTATCTTTACAACATCTGTATCTTCGTTCATGACCACAATTCCGGCAGTGCCGATGTAAGAATTAACTGATTTCAAATTCTCGTTATCCATTTTCAAGCCTTCAATTTCATCACCTCTTAACGGGGGCATTGATGAGCCTCCGGGAATGATCATCTTGATGGCTTTATTATCGGTAACTCCGCCTCCGTACTTATATATAAGATCGGTCAACAATGTACCTGAAGGCAATTCATAAATACCCGGTTTGTTGATATGACCGCTGAGGCCATACAGTAACGAGCCGGCATGTTTTGGCTCGCCTATTTTACTGAACCACTCGCCGCCACGCTCAATGATAGGTGGGATATTTGCAAGTGTTTCAATATTGTTGATAGTGGTTGGGCATCCCCATAAACCATAGTTTGCAGGGAAGGGCGGTTTGAATCTCGGCATACCGCGCTTTCCTTCGATAGAATTCAAGAGTGCAGTTTCTTCGCCGCAAATATAAGCGCCTGCTCCGCGGTGTATGTAAACATCAATTGAGTATTTTGAGCCTGCAATGTTCTTGCCGATAAATCCCTTCTTGTACGCATCATCAATAGCAACCTGTAACAGCTCGATCCACCTGTAGTACTCTCCGCGAATATAAACATACGCAGTTTTGATGCCCATAGCCCAGCACGCAATTAATGTGCCTTCAATAAACTGGTGCGGATTATTCTCGAATATCTCTCTATCTTTAAAGCTTGCCGGTTCAGATTCGTCGCCGTTTGCGCAAAGATATTTAGGCTTGTCTGATTTTTGCGGCATGAAGGACCATTTGAGTCCGGTTGGGAAACACGCCCCGCCGCGGCCTCTCAAGCCTGATTTCTTAACCACATCAATAACTTCCTCCGGTTTCATACTGAGCGCCTTTTTCAAAGCGCTGTAGCCGCCGTTTTTTATGTAAACGTCAATATTATTCAGGTCGGGAATGTTCTTTAGTATTATCGGCTGGAAGTCACTCATTTTTGTATGCGATTGTAATTAGCTTTTAGAAAGTTTATCAAGCAGGCTGTCGATTTTATCTTTGGAAAGGTTCTCTTCGTAATAATTATTTACCTGCATCATCGGAGCAGTGCCGCAGCTGCCAAGGCACTCAGCTTCTATTAAGGTAAATTTCCCGTCAGGAGTAGTTTCGCCAATTCCTATATTCAGCTTTTCGGAAATATAATCAACAACATCATATCCGCCGCAAAGCATGCATGAAACATTTGTGCAAACCTGCAGATGATACTTCCCAACAGGTTTTTTATTGTACATTGTGTAAAACTCGGCAACACCAAGAACGTGTTCAAATGGTATGTTCAGCAGGCCTCCCACATACTTCATTACGTCGGTTGAAAGCCAGCCAAACTGTTCCTGTGCCAGCCAAAGAGCCGGCATAACTGCTGCGTCCGTTGTGGGATAGTGAGATTTAGCTTCTTCAAGCTTTTTAAGGTTCTCTTCAGTAAATTTAATTTCCATAGGAATTTGTCATTCCCGCGCAAACGGGAATCTATACTTTAAAATCTCTTGCAGAATGATAAACTAAAATTCATTTTATAAAATCAGAGTGATCAAATTAATCCGTGATCTATTTAATAACCTCACGACGACCCTCTCCTGAAAAGGAGAAGGGGAGCTGCGGAAAATTTCCAGTTCTAAAAAAAGTCAAAAAATCCTTAAATCTAATCTGCGAAATCTGTGCAATCAGTATAATCTGTGATCCTGATCTGTAATCTATTTATCAGCTTCACCCATAACCGGATCAAGGCTGCCGATTATTGCAACAATATCCGAAATCATCGCCTTATTTAACATAGTTGGCAGTGCGCCCAGATTCACAAATGAAGGAGAGCGTATCTTCAGCCTGAACGGGTAACCTTTACCATCACTGATTATATAGAACCCGAGTTCGCCTTTGGCTGCTTCAATTGCCTGGTAAGCTTCTGCGCCCTTTTCAGGAGCATTGCCGAAATTCACGATCATGAAATCATGAATAAGCTCTTCCATCTTTGAATAAACTTCGCCCTTATCCGGGAGTACCTGTTTCGCATCAGGGGAGTTTACCGGACCCTTAGGAAGTTTTTCAAGGCACTGCCTTACAAGCCTAACGCTTTCATAAACTTCTTTTATCCTCACGTAATATCTGGCAAGCACGTCGCTTTCTTTGTACGTAGGAACTTCGAAATCAAGCTCTTTATATACTAGATAAGGTTCGTCTTTCCTGAGGTCTCTTTCAACTCCTGCAGCGCGGAGGTTGGGACCTGTTACCCCCAAAGATATTGCATCTTCTTTAGATATATAACCAACTCCCTCACAGCGGTTTATAAATATCTTATTGCGCTCTATCAGATTGCGGCAATCTTCAAATTTCGGTATAAATTGATTCAAGAAAGCATTGAGCCTTGCAATAACTTCGTCGCTCATATCCAAAGCAAGTCCGCCAATTCTTGTATAGCTTGTGGTGAACCTGACGCCTGTCAGAATGTCCAGTATATCAAGTATCTTTTCTCTTTCTGTAAATCCCCAAAGGAACACAGTCAAAGCGCCAACATCCATCGCCATGGAGCCCATCCAAACCAAATGCGAGGCAATACGTGCGGTTTCACAGCAGATTGTCCGGATATACTGTGCACGCGGAGTAGCTTCTATTTTCAATATTTTTTCTACAGCAAGAATGTAACCAACATTATTTGCAAGAGGAGAAAGGTAATCAAGTCTATCTGTATGCGGAATGAATTCATGATAAGTCATGTTCTCGGCAAGCTTTTCATAGCCGCGGTGAAGATAACCAAGTACGGGTACTGTATTAACTACTGATTCACCATCAAGACTGACGACAAGCTGCAATACCCCGTGAGTTGCGGGGTGCTGCGGACCCATGTTGAGGACAAGCTGGTTATCAAGCGCGCCTTCAAAGTGCGCCCTTACATCGTCTGATTCCAGCGCGCGCAGGATCTTGTTCTGATTATCCAGTATATCTTCAGCGCGGTCATGCTTTGAGTGCAGGCCGCTGTTTACTGTTACTTCAGTTTTTACTTCTTCTTTAATTTCGTGCAGTATATCTTCTGCCATTATTTATTATTCGGTATGGTGCAATTTTATTTCTTTGGTAACTGAACCGCTCCGGGCAGGCCCATCAGCGGGTAATCCTTGCGAAGCGGATGGTATTCATACTCTTCCATCATGTACATTCTCCGCAGATCAGGATGCCCAACAAAATATATCCCCATCATATCATAAGCTTCACGCTCAGACCAGTTTGCTGATTGCCACACAGGGAACAAACTATCAACTTCAGGCTTTTTGGAATCGAGCTTAACTTTTAAAAACATGCGGCATACATGAGTAAGAGAGTACAGATTATATATGCATTCATAGCGCTGTAGTTTTGTGAAGCGGTCAACGCTTACCAGATCTTTGAGCTGTTCAAATTTGAATTCATCCCTGAGTATTTGTGCAGCTTCAAGAAGGCGATCCTTTGGAAGCTCAAGCATAGGGAAATTATTTATCTCCGAAAAAACGAATCCGGTGAATCCGTTTGCCCCGGAGAATTTTTCTTTAACCTGCTGTATGATTTCAGACATAATTGATAACAAATTTAGCGAAATATGATGTTATTATCAATGAAGAATTGATGATTAGAATTTGACATCACAAAATGTGAACATTTGATTTAGAGATTTTGTTTAGCTTGAAAACCCATTAAATATGTATTAATTTTGAGTCCGGCAACTCCCGGACGGGGTACCCTCTGGGTCAATCCCGCTTGCAGGATCAACAACTACATTAAAGGTTTTCAATTCCCACCCCGACCCCTGCAAAAGATGGCGTATTCAGAACATTTTGGGTAAAACACTGAATTAAATTAGTATATATATTACATTATATTTGTAATATTCAAAATACTATGAAAAAATTCTTTAAAATACTATTTATCTTTTTTGCCTTTTGC
>JAUQWT010000351.1 GCA_030835005.1 Ignavibacteria bacterium
TTGTTACAGGATTGAACGGATTCGGGAAATTCTGCTCAAGCCTGAAATCATTTGGTGTAATGTTATTATTATTCCATGTTGCTGTAAGATCGGGAGTGTATTTCATCATAAGGCCCTCTTCGCCGAACAAATAGAGCTTTGACCCCGATACAACACTCATTGTTCTTATAATATTGTTTGTCAAAGATGGGTTTTTCGCCCAGCTTGCACCGCCATCTGTTGTTACAAACAGTTCTCCGCCGCTTCCTGTTGCATAACCGGTATTATTGTTCACGAACTCAATATCGTTTATGGTGAAGTTGGTAAGTCCGGTTATCTTTGTCCAGTTAACTCCCGCATCAGTTGATTTCATTATCAACCCGCTTGTTCCGGCGGCAAAAACATTGCCGTTGCCTGTTTTGGTCATGCTCGTCAGGATGTTTGTTGTGCCCGATGGGATTGAATCCCAGCTTGCTCCTGAATTTGTTGTTTTCAACAGAATTCCGTTTGCTCCGCAAACAAACCCGGTATTATCATTTATGAAAGTAATACCATAGAGAAACTTATTAGTTGAAGCTGGAGAAAGGGTCCAGTTTTCTCCGCCATTGGTTGATTTATAGATTTTTCCCTGGTCTCCAATAGCAAATCCTGTGGATTGCGAACTGAAGTGCATAGCCCAACCGTAAAAATTCGGCGCGACCTGTACAAAAGTCCAGCTTTCACCGCCGTTTGTAGTTCTTCCTGCATAACCGCTTCCTGAAAGAGCAAAGCCCTTCAATGCATCCAGAAATGATAATGAATAAATGTGTGAATTTGTTGGATTACTGATCTGTTCCCAGTTAATCCCGCCATTTGTTGTTTTCATGAACTTGTTGCCGAATGCCCCTACAAATCCGGTATTCTGGTTTGCAAAGCCGCTTGAGTATATTGTCCCGGTTGGTGAATTTACCGGGATGGTCCAGTTCGCACCGGCGTTTGTTGAAGAGTAAACTCTTCCTCCATCTCCAACTGCAAGTATTCCGCTGGCGAAATTATTGCATATACTTCTTATGGGTGATACAGTTCCCATATATTTTGGTGTCCAAGTAGCCCCGCTGTTGGTTGAGTAATATAATGTTCCTGTTTCTGCGGCAGCCGTTCCAAACGGGCCATTAAAAGTAATGCCGTAAACTGCTGAAGATCCTGCCGACTGGCTGCTCATAAACGAAGCGCCCCAGTTAGTTGATTTAAGTATTCGGCCGCCGTAGCCCCCTGCATATAATGTTCCGTCAGTTAACGAGAATGTTGTGAACAATGTAGTGTTTATTCCGGTTGTAACCGTATCCCAGCTCAAACCTGCGTTGGTTGTCCTTGCAAAAAATCCGTTGTCGCCTGTGATGAATCCTGTGGTTTTGTTTACAAAATTTACGGATGTAAATGTCTTGTTGAAGTTATGTGTCATCTGCTGCCAGGTAGCTCCCTGGTTTGTAGTTCTTATCAGCAAATTCGGCCTGCCGATAGCATAACCCGTATCTCTGCCCGGGAAACTTATGCTTATTAGAACATTGCTGAAGCCGGAATTAGTCACGATCCACGAAGCTCCAAGATTTTGTGTACGGACAATTGTTCCGCTGTCTCCGCAGGCTATTACATCGTTTACCCAGGAATATGTTATTGCATACAGACTCTTCTTTGTATTTATATTCATTACAGCCCATGTTTGACCCATATCGGTTGTCTTCATGATAGTGCCGTATTGCCCGGCTGCAAAGCCTTCTGTATTGCCGTTCATTTTTATGCTGAGCAGTGAGTTACCCTGCGGTTTGGGAGCAAGCCACTCCCATGACTGCGAAAAAACGCTCATGACGCCTAAGAATAGAATGATAATTGATCTGTTAAGTATTTTCATGGTATTTTATTAATTTGTTATTATTTCTTTTTTAAATTCGGATCCACTTCCTTCTTCCCCTTCCCGCAATTGAGAAGAGGAATCCGGAAGAAATTACCTGGAGGGTAATTATGATGTTATTTCTTTAATTCCTGCCTGTAGTTTGTATAAACAAGGTACAGTTCACTTAATATCAGTGATGCAAGAATGGCGAAAATTGCGAGTATTGTGATCATTTTTTTGTATTCTTCTTTCTTTTTTTATTTATCAATTTTTCTATTTTGTTTTTGCTTTTTCTCAGTAGATCTTTATTTCCAGCTGAGTTTTTTCCGGGTTTTCCGGGTGTTTCGGCATTACAAACCGGTAGAATTCTGATTCTTTTTGCATTGCCTCTTTCATTGAGGGGCCGTTTTCCACTGCCATCCACTGCATTCCAAGGATCGAAAGCAGTATCAGAACGAAAAAAAGTGTCAGCAGGTGTTTTAGTATTTTATGGTGCACTTTTGTAATTATCCTTTCTTTAATTTCACTCATGTAGCAAATATATATTTCCGTTACCGCCCTGGAAAATTGATTTTCCCCATAAATTAAACTCTGATTGAGCAGTATTATGCTATGAAATTGCAAAAATGAGCAAAAATCGTTATTTTTGGCTGGTTTTGACTAAAGGAGGAAAGGATAAATTTAAGCTGTATTGAAAACTGTTAGCGACGACCTGTTCCGGTTGATAAAGACCTTAACTAAGCCCGAAAAGGGATATTTCAAGAAGTATGCCGCAAAAAATGCATCGGGCAGCAAACAAAACTATATCCTTCTTTTTGACGCAATTGACTCGATGCATAGCTATGATGAAACACTTCTCAGAAAGAAGCTGAAAAATGAATCTTTCATCAAACAACTTCCTGTTTATAAAGTTTACCTTTTTAATCTTATACTTAAATCCCTAAGCATTTACGGCGCGTATGAAAATGCAGAAAGCAAACTCACAGAAATGCTGCTCAATATCCGCACGCTTGAAGCCAAGCATCTGTACCGCGAAGCTTTGAAGATACTGAAAAAAGCGAAAGCCATTGCACTAAAGCATGATAAGATGAAATTTATGCACGAGATACTGCACGTCGAGCGCCATATTCTTCTTAGCATGCCCGAGAAAAATTCATACGAAAAACGCGAAGCCATTTATCTTGAACAAAAGAAAGTTCTTGAAATGATAGCGAATTTTTATGAGTATAGCTGGCTGTGCGACCAAATGACGATACTTGTTGACCAGCAGGCTGATTACCGCTCCGGAAGTTCTGCGGAAAAGATAGAAGAAATAATTTCCAACAGGCTTATGCAGGATGAAAACCTGCCTTTGAGCTATAATGCAAAAATGAACTTCTATCACACACTGCTGCAGTATAGCGGCTCCAAAGGTGATAATGAAAAGATATTCTTTTACCTGAACAAAGAGATTGAGATTGCCGAAAGAAACAGACACTTTATTGATGACAATCCCCAGAATTATGTATTTGCGCTTATAAATCTGCTCCTGTATTCAAGCTATGCAAAGAAAAAAACTGTTATAAAGGAAACTCTTGTAAAGCTGAAAACAGTTCGCGACCGTCTGAAAAATAAGATACCGCGGGAAACGGAAATACAGATATTCTTTCATGCTTCAAATGTGGAAATGCTGATCTTCGAAAAAAGCTGTGATCTGGAAAGAGGCCGGAAAAAAGCAAAAGAGATAGAAAAAGACCTGGCTGAATACGGAGCAGACGTTCCGCTGAACCTAAAGGCGCTCATGCTTATGAACCTTGCGTGTTTCAGTATTATTGATGAGAATTATGAAAGCGCACTGCGCTCGCTGAATGCAGTGCTGAATGACAGCGGGCTTAGCCTGCGGAGTGATGTGATTGATGTTGCACGCCTGCTGCAGCTGGTTATACATTACGAATTGAAAAACTATGATCTGTTGGAGTACTTAACTGATTCTGCCCATAAGTATTTCAGGTCCCGAAAGCTAAAGAATAAAGCGGAAGGTCTCCTTACAGGGTTTTTCAGAGAGATTACCGGCATTGATAGAGCAATGCACAAAACGGCATTTGACGAACTGCACTTTAAGCTTAAGCGCTATGCAGATCAGGCTAAAGAAGGCAATCTGCAGGTTTATTTTGATTTCATTGCATGGGCTAAGGGCAAAGCCGAAGGTAAATCAATGGTTGATATTATCAGATCAGAGAATTAATGCTAACGGTTTATCCACTTACGGAAACTTGCCGCACTTTCCTTACTGACATTAACTGTTTCGCTTGTGGCAGGTTCCAGCTCCACTTCTATCTTTCCGCTTGAAAGGGGCTTGAATTTTCTAACGGAATTGATGTTTGCAAGAAACTGCCTGTTTAGCCTGAAGAATTTTTCACTCCCAACATCTTTGTGGATATCTGTAAGCGATTTATCAGTAAGATACTTGGTCCCGTTAATATCTTTAAGAAATACAAGTTTATACTCACTGAAAAAATAAGCAATGTCCTTAATATCTACGCTAATAAATTCAATCCCTTTTTTAACAATGACACGTTGTTTATTCCCGGACACTCTGTTATCAACTGCCCCGAAGAGCTTGTTTACCCTGTTATTGAAGAAATGCCATTCAAGCAGTTTTACTTTTTCAACTGCTTTATGCAGGCGTTCTTCGTTTATCGGCTTAAGCAGATAATCAATTGAATTATGCTCAAATGATTCAAGCATAAATTCATCATAAGCCGTTGTAAAAATTACGGGAAAATTTACTTCGCACTTCTTAAATATATCAAACGAAATCCCGTCAGAAAGCTGAATATCCATAAATGCAATATCGGGCTTTGGATTTACATTAAGCCACTTTACAGAATCCCTGACGCTTTCAAGCTCAGCAATGACCTTAAGCTTTTCGCCATAAAGGGATTCCAGCATTTTTGCCAGCTTTTTAGATGCTGCTGATTCGTCTTCTATAATAATTACATTCATTAATTCTGCATTTTTAACATTGGGAGCCCAAGAATAAACTTTCCTTCTTCAACAATAGTTGTGATACCTTCGCCTACAATGAGTTTAAATCTTTCATCCAGATTCTTCAATCCAACTTTGCTTGAAAACTGTGCGCTTGTTTTCGGATTAATAATATTTGATACATAAATGCTGTTATTTCTCATTTCAATATCAACCCTTAAGGGTGCATTTGAAGATAGTTCATTATGCTTAACGGCATTTTCAACTGCAATGAATATCGAATTCGGGGGAATAAGATAACTGTTCGAAAGTCTTGTTCCCGGATTGAAATTAACGCTCAATGCATTAACAAAGCGGATATCAAGCAGTGAAATATATTTCTTCAGGAAGAGTATTTCGTCCTCAAGAAGCACCAAGGTCTTATCTTTATTTCCAAGTATATAACGGTAAACTCCGGCAAGGCTTTCTACAAATAACTTTGCATCTTTAGGACTGCTATCAATAAGATATGAGAGGCTGTTCAATGCGTTATATATGAAATGCGGGTCTATCTGGTTCTTAAGCGCTTCAAGCTCTGCTTCGGCTTTGGCGCGCTCCATCTGCTCTTTTTTCATTTGCTCGGTTTCTTTCTGCTTTGCCATAAAAATTGCCTCG
>JAUQWT010000352.1 GCA_030835005.1 Ignavibacteria bacterium
TGATATTACGAACCTGAAATTCTTCAATTATAAGAACAAAGTATGGGCTTACAATATGAATTCTTCAGGTTTCGGACTGTTCGGAGGGAGTGAATCTTATTTTTCCTCAAACGGCACTTTCGGCGGAGAGACAACTCCTGTAATATTCTGGGATAATAACCAGAAAGAATTTGAATTTAAAACTACTGTATCCCAAAACGATAAGAAGACTACAGGATTACTGGGTATTTGGAGAGAAAAAGGGGAGCAATAAGCTTACCATTCATCCGGCTATATTCCGTCCAGTTCCAGTTTATTTTCCAGTGCGGTGACCCTGTATCTTAATTCAGTACCCCTGTATATTAGCTGAATAATTACACCTGACAGAAACAGAAAGACACCTATGCATAAGAATAATATTCTGTAGAATATTATCAGTAATTCCGTAACAGGGTTATAGATATTTTTTGAAAACACTTCATTCCTTTGTTTTTGATACTTGCCTTCGTCGATTTCCCTATCGGAGAACAGGTTTTTTAATTTCTCGATCTGTAACTGGACCCTTGCGACAGTATATACCATTTCATCTATCCTGCTGTCAAGCGAATCTATAGAGGATTTTTTTACTCCGGCTGTTTCAAGCGTTCGCTGAGAAAAACTTTGAAAAACCGGTTTAGTAACTGAACTACCCAAGATTACAAGCAGGAAGACAAGTATCGAAGTGCCGTAGGTAATTTGATATGCATTCTTCATAATGTTTTCACATCTATATTAATCAATTGAATTGCTCAATATATTTGGGTAAATTTGCAACTGCAACATCGAAATTTATGAATTTCGCAGTTTTTTGCAGAAAATAGGCACCCGTAGCTCAACTGGATAGAGCGTCTGACTACGGATCAGAAGGTTGAGGGTTCAACTCCTTCCGGGTGTACAAGGATCTTAATTAAAGAACGCTTTCGGCGTTCTTTTTACTTTATCAGACTCCCAGCACTTTCATCCATGAACCACATCAGCTCTCCGAAATTAGGTTTGATATAGTATGCGGGATAGCTCTTTGCAGCATCTGCATTATTTAGGATATCTATTGTTGTTTTGGCTTTGTCTTTGCCTGATACTAAAAAGTATAAATGCCTGGAATTATTGATCAATGCTCCCGTCATTGTTATTCTTTTCTGTCCTGTTACAGGATGTGCCGATACTTCACACAAGTGATCTGAGTTCAATAAGCTTATTTGATTCGGGAAGATAGACGCAGTATGCCCGTCTTCACCAAGGCCCATCAACAGAATATCAAATGAAGGTAAACCTTCATATGTTTCTACATTATTCATAATTTCAGTCGAATATCGTTCAGCTTCAATGATTGGAACTGCCTCACCTTTGATCCGGTGAATTTGCGACCCTTTAATATCAATATGACTAAGCAGAAGTTCATAGGCTGATTTGAAATTGCTTTGTTCATCGCCCGGCGGGACACACCTTTCATCCACCCAATAAAAATTTACTTCTTTCCAATTAACTGATGAAACGTAATTTTCTGCCAGCTCCCTGAAGAGCAATTTTGGAGTCTTCCCGCCTGATAGACCAATATTCACATTACCTGCTGAATCAGCCAGTTTGTTTATTCGTTCTGCCAAATAAGCAGCAAATCCTTCTGCAAGCTCTGTATCGTTTTTGTATATCAGTACATCATTTTTCGGGAGTATTATCTTCTTCAAAGCTCGCAGTAAACTCCATCCTCTGCCAGATTCTTACACGGATACCTCCATGTTTGATAGTCACCTTCTATCAGGCTGTCTGCGGCCTCCGGCCCCCAGGTACCGGCAGGGTAGCCATAAATCTTGATATCATGTGATTCTTTCCATGCTTTTTCAATTGGATCGATGAATCTCCATGCAGCTTCAACTGCATCTGCGCGCAGAAACAGCGTCGAATCACCGACCATGCTGTCATAGAGGAGTCTTTCATACGCTTCGGGGATGTGGAGATTTGAAAGGTCTTTGTAATGAAAATCCATGTTCACGTTTTGAACTTTGTACCCGGATCCGGGTTCTTTCATCCCGAATTTGAGCACAATCCCTTCATCCGGCTGTATACGCAGTATAAGTGAATTCCTGGAATTTGTTTCTCCGGCTTTACTGAAAAGATAATGGGGTGTCTTTTTGAAGTGAATAACAGCTTCGGTCACTTGTGTCGGCATCATTTTCCCGGTTCTGATGTAGAACGGGACTCCGCCCCAGCGCCAGTTATCAATGTAGAACTTCAATGCCGCATAAGTTTCCGTTCTGGAGTTCGGATTCACGTTATTTTCTTCACGGTAACCCTTAACTGTCTTTCCCTTGATCTTCGAGGATATGTACTGCCCGCGGACTGCGGATTCATTTACTTCTTCAAACCTGATGGGTCGCAGGGATTGCAGCACCTTCAGCTGTTCATTTCTTACCGCGTCTGAATCAAATGAAGAGGGAGGCTCCATTGCAACAAGGGCTGCTACCCTAAGAAGATGGCTTTGTATCATATCAAGCAGGGCACCGGACCTTTCGTAATAGGCTCCGCGGTTTTCAACTCCCAGCGTTTCCGCAGAAGTCACTTCGACGTGGTGGACATAATTCCTGTTCCATATCGGTTCAAATATACCGTTTGCAAACCTGGTTACCAGCACATTCTGAACTGTTTCTTTGCCAAGGTAATGGTCAATTCTGTATATTTGATCTTCCTTAAATACACTTTGAATTGTTTTGTTCAGCTCAACAGCAGAGCCAAGGTCATGCCCGAACGGCTTTTCTACTACTATCCTGCTGAACCCATTTGACTGATCGCTTAAATTGACATTGCCAAGATTCAATGCAATGGTACCGAATAGCTCCGGTACGGTTGCAAGGTAATATATATAATTGCAGGAATTTCCGCAGCAACCCCCAAGTTCGTACATCCTTTTCTTAATTTCTTCGTATCTAAGGGGATCTTTGAAATCGGCGGAAATGTAGTAAAGCTTTTTCAGGAATTTGTCTATGCTGTTTTCCGGGTCCGGGGTTTTGACTGATAATGCTGAACGTATATGTTCCCTGAATTCATCATCACTTAACTTTGAGCTTGATGTTCCCAATACAACAAACTGCTCCGGCAGCATGTTATCACAGAACAATTCAAAAAGTGCCGGCATAAGTTTTCTTTTTGTAAGGTCACCCGACGCCCCGAATATTACTATGAGGCAGTTTTCGGGTTTCTTTAATTCAGTTGACATTTATTTAGTGCTTGTTTTCGTAATTTTGTGTCCGCCAAACTGATTTCGAAGTGCAGCAAGCATCCTCATTGCAAATGAGTTCTCTTCCCTTGACTGGAATCTTGCAAAAAGAGATGAAGTAATAACATTTGCAGGTACATTTTGTTCAATTGCGGCTTCTACTGTCCACCTTCCTTCACCGCTATCTTCAACATATGGTTTAATCTGTTCCAGTCCCGGATCTTCTTCAAGAGCTTTTACTGCAAGCTCAAGGAGCCAGGATCGTATTACACTTCCGTACTGCCATCCGCTAGCGACTTTTTCTACATCTATATTAAAAGGTGAGGTCTTGAGGATTTCGAAACCTTCCGAGTATGACTGCATTAACCCGTATTCAATACCGTTGTGTACCATTTTAACGTAATGGCCGGCACCGCTGTCTCCGCAATATGTATAACCTCCTGCGGGTGCAAGCGAT